>RHBP01000069.1 GCA_010030955.1 Synechococcaceae bacterium WBB_10_009
ACCCGCGCCTTCATCCACATCCGCGATTCGGTGCGCTGCGTGCAGCTGGCCCTGGAGAACCCCCCCACCAAGGGCGAACGGGTGAAGATCTTCAACCAGATGACCGAAAGCCACCAGGTGGGCGAACTGGCCAAGAAGGTGGCCGCCCTCACCGGCGCCGAGATCAATTACCTGCCCAACCCCCGCAACGAGGCGGTGGAAAACGACCTGATCGTCGACAACCGCTGCTTCATCGAGCTGGGCCTCAACCCCACCACCCTCGATGACGGGCTGCTCAAGGAGGTGGTGGAAATCGCCGGCCGCTACGCCGACCGTTGCGACCGCAGCCGCATCCCCTGCATCTCCGCCTGGACCCGCAACCAGGCCCAGGCCATCCAGGTGGGCTGAGGGCAACCGATGCCAACGGAGCCCCTGGCACCGTGAAGATCGCCCTGTTCACGGAAACCTTCCTGCCGAAGGTGGACGGCATCGTGACCCGGCTCACCAAAACGGTGCAGCACCTGGTGGCGGCCGGCGATGAGGTGCTGATCGTGTGCCCGGAGGGGGCACCGGACACCTACATGGGCGCCCAGGTGCTGGGGGTGCCGGCCATGCCGCTGCCCCTCTATCCGGAGTTGAAGCTGGCCCTGCCGCGGCCGATGGTGTCGGACGCCCTGGAGGCCTTCGGCCCCGATCTGGTGCACGTGGTCAACCCGGCGGTGCTGGGGCTGGGGGGCATCTGGCTGGCCAAAACCAAGGGCTACCCCCTGGTGGCCAGCTACCACACCCACCTGCCCAAATACCTGGAGCACTACGGCCTGGGCATGCTGGAGCCGGTGCTGTGGGAGCTGCTCAAGGCGGCCCACAACCAGGCCCAGCTCAACCTCTGCACCTCCACGGCGATGGTGGCCGAGCTGAGCGAGAAGGGCATCCAGCACACCGCCCTCTGGCAACGGGGGGTGGACACGGAGCTGTTCCGGCCGGAGCTGCGCAGCCAGGCGATGCGCGATCGCCTGCTGGGGGGCCGCAGCGACACCGGCCAACTGCTGCTCTACATCGGGCGGCTCTCGGCGGAGAAGCAGATCGAACGCATCCGACCCGTGCTCGATGCCCTGCCGGATGCCCGGCTGGCCCTGGTGGGGGATGGCCCCTACCGCCAACAGCTGGAAACCCTGTTCGCCGGCAGCGCCGCCCATTTCGTGGGGTATCTGGCGGGCGATGAGCTGGCCGGCGCCTACGCCAGCTCCGATGCCTTCCTGTTCCCCAGCAGCACCGAAACCCTGGGGCTGGTGCTGCTGGAGGCCATGGCCGCCGGCTGCCCGGTGGTGGGGGCCAACCGCGGCGGCATCCCCGACATCGTCAGCGATGGGGAAAACGGCTGCCTCTACGACCCGGAAGGGCCCGACGGCGGTGCCGGCAGCCTCACGGCGGCCACCCTGCGGCTGCTGGGCGATCCCGAACAACGGCAGCAGCTGCGCCGCAACGCCCGCCAGGAGGCGGAGCGCTGGGGCTGGGCGGGGGCCACCGAGCAGCTGCGGCGCTACTACCGCGGCGTGCTCAGCGCGGAGCCGCTGGCTTCGCTGCCGGGCTGACCCCCCGGAACCAGGTGGTCATCAGCGCCTTCACCATCGGCGCCGCCACGGTGCCGCCGTAGCCGCCGCTGTTTTCGCCGAAGGCCACGATCACCAGGGTGGGCCTGCCCGCGGGGGCATAGCCGCCGAACCAGGCATGGTCCGGCCGCGGCGGGTCCTCACCGGTGCCGGTTTTGCCCGCCACCGGCGGCAGGGTGGGGTCGTTGAGGATCGTGGCGGTGCCTTCGGTCACCACCATGCGCAGCCCCTTGCGCAGGGCCCGCAGGGTGGCCGCCTTGAGGCCGATCCAGCGCCGCTCCACCGGCCGCTCCACCACGTGGGGGGTCACCAGCCAGCCCCCATTGGATACGGCGGCATACAACCGGGCCATCTGCAGGGGGGTCACCAGCACCGGCCCCTGGCCAATGGAGGAGCTGATCGTGTCCACCGCGGTCCAGGGCTCGCCGTAGACCTTCCACTTCCAGGCCTCATCCCCGAGCAAGCCGGCGCCGTCCTCATCCTTGAGCTCAATGCCGGTGAGCTGGCCGTAGCCGATGCGCCGGGCCGCCTTGAACAGCTCCTTGGGCCCCACCTTCAGGCCCACCTGGTAATAGAAGCTGTTGCTGCTCACCGCCAGCGCCATCGGGAACCCAATGGCGCCAAAGCTGCCGTGGTCGCCGTAGCACTGGCCCCGGTGGCAGAACGAATTCATCGTCGGCAGCTTGGAGGTTTCGGTCATCCGGCCGGACTCAATGCCGGCGATGGTGGTCACCAACTTGAACGTGCTGGCGGGGGGATAGCCCTGGAAGGAGCGGTTGAGCATCGGCGCCTCCGGCCCGCCCAGGGCGGTCCACTGGGCGGCGGTGGGGCCGTTGGCAAAGATGTTGGGGTCGAAGTTGGGCCGGCTGGCCATGGCGCGGATGGCGCCGGTCTGCGGGTCCATGGCCACGATCGCCCCCTTGCGCACCCCCGCCAGGGCCCGCTCCGCCGTTTTCTGCAGCTCCAGGTCGAGGGTGAGGCGGAGGTCCTTGCCGGGCTTGGCCTGCTTGTCGCCCAGCACCCGCTGCACCTCACCGGCGGCGTTCACCTCCAGCTGCTGGCCGCCCCACTCGCCGCGCAGGTGCCGCTCAAAGGCGTTCTCAATGCCGCTGCGGCCGATGCGGTCCTGCATGCGGTAGCCCTTGGCCTCCAGCCTGTCGAACTCCTCCGCGGTGATCGGGCTGGTGTACCCGAGCACGTGGGCGCCGAGGCTGCCGTAGGGATAGGCCCGCAGGTAGTCGACATCCACCTCAGCCCCGCGCAGGTTGGCGGCCTGCTCCCGGAAGCGCAGCACCTGCTCCGGCTTGAGGTTGTCGACCAGCTCAATGCGGAACCCCTCCTGGTTGATGCCCGTGCGGCGCCGCTGATCCAGCTCCGCCGCGGGGATGCCCATCACCACCGCCAGGCGATCGCGCAGCGCCGGCCACTGGGCCGCCGGCACCTGCCGCGGCTGCACGTAGAGGTTGTAGGTGAGGCGGCTCGACACCAACACCTGGCCATTGCGATCCAGAATCCGGCCCCGCATCGGATGGCGCGGCACGAGCCGGATGCGGTTTTCATCGGCGCGGGCGCGGTTCTCCTGGCCCTGCACCAACTGCAGCCACCCCAGCCGCAGCACCATCGCCGAGGCGAACAGCACCACCACCGTCAACAGCACCGCCGGCTGCTGCTGCATGCCGCTGTGGCGATGGCCCCCTCCGGCGGTCAGCATCGCGGCCTCAGGGCTCCGCCCCCAGCCGCTGCTCCAGCAGCTGCAGGCGCTCACCGATGCGGGCCAAGGCCCCATTCAGGTCGTCCTCAGCGGGGGGTTGCTCGAGGTCGCGCACCTGCACCGTCATCACCGGGTTGCCCAGGCCGGGCTGCACACGATCCAGGCTGTCGCGCAGCTGCCGGGCCGCCGGCTCCCCCTCCTGCCGCAATTGATCCAACGGATCCTCCGCCTGGGTGAAGCCCTCCACCACGGCCCCCACCCCGCCGCGGCGGGCGCGGTCCACCACCGCCAACCCCAGGGGCAGCCACTCCTGCATCACCGCCAGCCGCAGGGCATCGAGGGGTTGGGAGGGCATCACGCCAGGCCGGCCGGCTGAAGGGTCACCAGTCTGGCGTGCTCAGCGCGCCGCCTCGATGCCCGGTTGAACGATCTGCTGGCGGCAGAACTGCTGGGAGCCCCACCACCAGCCACCACCCACCGCCAGCACCAGCAGGGCCGACAGGGGCAACAGGGCCTGGCGGGTCACCGGCAGCAGCAACCACTCACCCCAGTCGCGCAGCAGGCGCTCCCGGTCGAACCGGCGGCGCTCATTCACCTCCTGCTGCAGGCGCCGCCGCAGCGCCTTGCCCACCCAGCGCTCGAAGGGGCGCTTCTTGGTGACCGCCATCTTGCGCTCCACCTCCAGCAGCTGGCCGGGGGTGAGGTCGGGGTTGAAGGTGCTGATCAGCTCCAGGCTCTTGAGGAACATCTCCACGGCACCGTCCTTGACGGTGCGCTCCTCATCGCTGAGCAAATCCCAATCCAGCTCGGGATAGAAGCGCAGCCGGTTGGTGACGATCTGGTCCTCCGGCAGCTGGCCGGGTTCCCGCAGCCAACGGTCGGTGTTGGCGTCAAAGCGGCGCCAATACAAAAACGGGTTGAGATACACCACCTTGCCGGCCAGCTGAATGCTGTCCTGCTGGAGACGGCGCTGCAGCTGGAGGTCCTGCTGGGGGGCGGCGGTCAAGGCTCCTGGACCGGGGGCCCCGAGGGTAACGGAGCCCTGCGGCCGCGGCCATGGGCGGCGAGCCGCCCTATTCCCACTCGATCGTGCCCGGCGGTTTGCTGGTGATGTCGAGCACCACCCGGTTCACCCCCTTCACCTCATTGACGATGCGGTTGGAGATGGTCTCCAGCAGGTCGTAGGGCAGGCGCGACCAATCGGCGGTCATGCCGTCCTCCGACGACACACAGCGCAGCACGATCGGGAAGGCGTAGGTGCGCTTGTCGCCCATCACCCCCACGCTGCGCACGGGGAGCAGCACGGCGAAGGCCTGCCAGATCTCGTTGTAGAGGCCGGCCTCCTTGATCTCCTCGCGCACGATCAGATCGGCATCCCGCAGGATGTCGAGCTTCTCGTCGGTCACGTCCCCCAGGATGCGGATCGCCAGGCCAGGCCCGGGGAAGGGGTGACGCCCCACGATCTCCTCCGGCAGCCCCAGGGTGCGGCCCACCTTGCGCACCTCATCTTTGAACAGCTTGCGCAGCGGTTCCACCAGCTTGAACTGGAGGTCCTTGGGCAGGCCGCCCACGTTGTGGTGGCTCTTGATCTTCACCGCCACCCGCTCGCCGGTCTTGGGGTCGACGTTGGTGCCGGCGCTCTCGATCACATCGGGATAAAGGGTGCCCTGGGCCAGGTAATCGAAGGGTCCCAGCCGCTTGCTCTCCTCTTCAAACACGCGGATGAACTCCGTGCCGATCAGCTTGCGCTTCTCCTCCGGATCGGTGACCCCCGCCAGCTTGTTGATGAACCGCTCGCGGGCGTTGATGTACTCCACCCGGATGTGGAACTTGCGATCGAAGAACTCCATCAGGAACTCCGGCTCGCCTTTGCGCATGAAGCCCTGGTCGATGAACATGCAGGTGAGCTGATCCCCGATCGCCTTGTGCAGCAGGAAGGCGAGGGTGGAGGAGTCAACACCACCGGAGAGGGCCAGCAGCACGCGCTTGTCGCCCACCTGGCGGCGCACATCCGCCACGGCCTCATCGATGAAGGCGGCGGTGGTCCAGTCGGGCAGGCAACCGCAGATGTGATACACGAAGTTGCGCAGCAGGGCCATGCCACACACGGAGTGCACCACCTCCGGGTGGAACTGCACGCCATAGAGCCGCCGGCTGTGGTCCGCCACGGCCGCCTCGGGGGTGTTGTCGGTGTGGGCCAGGCGCACAAACCCATCCGGCAGGCGCTCCACCGAGTCGCCGTGGCTCATCCACATCGTCGAGCCCTCCTCGACGTTGGTGAGCAGATCCGTGGGGTCGTCGACGTACAGCGGCGCCTTGCCGTATTCGGCGCGGCCGGCGGCCACCACCGAGCCCCCCAGCTGCTGCACCATCAGCTGCATGCCGTAGCAAACCCCCAGCACTGGAATCCCCAGGTTCCAGAGCTCGGGATCGCACAGCGGCGCATGCTCCGCATACACCGAGCTGGGGCCGCCGCTGAGGATGATCCCCTTGGGGTTGATGGCCTTGAGCTCCTCCGCCGTGGTGCTGCAGGCCATCACCAGCGAATACACCTCCGTTTCCCGCACCCGCCGGGCGATCAGCTCGGAATACTGCGAGCCGAAATCCAGGATCACGATCGCCGGATGGCGATTGGTTTCGCCGATGGCAGGGGTACTCACGTGCGTCCCGGTCAGTGGGTTCACCCTAGGTCTCGGTCCCGGAACGCCTGCAGCAACTGCTGCCCCAGCGGTCCGGAGGCGCAGATCTCGCGGTTGCGGTCAAACAGCACCGCCCCCACCTCCAGACCGTGTTGCCCGTGGCGGGCCAGGTAGGCCCGGCTGCGCTGCTCCACCGCGGCGGCGACCCGTTGGCGCAGGGCGGCGGCGGCCTCCCGATCCCAGGCCGCCAAATCCCGCAGCGCCCCATCCACGCTGGCGGCGGTGGCCAGGGCCTGGAGCTGCGCAGCGGGCAACCCCTGCAGCACCCCCTGGCTGGTGAGCACCTCCAGGCGGCCATCGGCCAGGTGGTGGTGGGTGTGGAAGATGCCGCCCGCCAGCTTGATCAACTTGCCCTGGTAGCCGAACAGCAGCAGCCGCCGCAGCCCCTGCTCCGCCGCCGCCACCAGCAACGGCCCGATCCAGTTGCCGGCCTTGAGCAGCAGGGCCGGTGGCAGCCCCAGCCGCGGCGCCAGGTCGAGCCCGTTCTCTCCGATCACCAGCACCAGATCGCCCCCGATCGCAGGCTCCTGGGCCCGCCGGCGCAGCTGCTCGAGTGCCCGGGCCAGCTGATCCGGATCCGCGCTGCGCTGCGCCTCCGCCTGGGTGCCGATCAGGGCCAGCCCCTCCACCACACCGAAGGCGGCGTTGCTGGTGCGCTGGGCCAGTTCACGGCCCCCGGGCAGGGTGATGCGCAGCAGCAGGGCCCGCTCCAGCGGCACCAGGGGCGCAAGGTTGCACTCCAGCAGTTGGCGGGCATAGGCGGAGAGGCAAGCATCGGCGCTGCCCGCCTGGACCCCCACCCCGTCCCCAGCCTGCAGCTGCAGCCACGACTCCCCCGGCCCGCGCTCGATCCAGGACGCCTCCACCCACACCGGCAGGCCGCGGGTGAGGTCGAGGCCATCCCCGGGATCGCAGCGGGCCATGCCCAGGGCCCGGTCGGGGCCCAGCAGCGCCGCCGCCTCCACGGGCACCGGCTGAGCCGCGGCGGAGGGATCGTCGGGCCGCAGCTGCAGCAACGGCCGCGGATCAAACGGTTGGTGCCGCAGCTGGTCCACGGCCGCAACCGCCGCCGCCGCCAGCCACACCGGCAGGGTGAAGCCCCGATCAGCCATCAGCCGCGGTGGAGGTGAGGGTCATTTTTTAAGGTGGTGGATTGGCCGTTCACCGGCCCCACAGCGCACCACCAGCCTCTTCCATGCAGGACAAACTCACCCTGATGATCCCGGGCCCAACCCCGGTGCCCGAGACCGTCCTGCAGGCGATGGCCCGCCACCCGATCGGGCACCGCAGCGCCGACTTCCAGAAGATCGTCAAGCGCACCACCGAACAGCTGCAGTGGTTGCATCAAACCAAAAACGACGTGCTGGTGATCACCGGCAGCGGCACCGCCGCCATGGAAGCCGGAATCATCAACGTGCTGAGCCGCGGCGACAGGGTGCTCTGCGGTGACAACGGCAAGTTCGGCGAGCGCTGGGTGAAGGTGGCCAAGGCCTACGGCCTGGATGTGCAGGTGGTGAAGGCCGAGTGGGGCCAGCCATTGGATCCCGAGGCCTTCCGCAGCGCCCTGGAGGCCGACAGCGCCAAGGCGATCAAGGCCGTGATCCTCACCCACTCGGAAACCTCCACCGGGGTGATCAACGACCTGGAAACCATCGCCCGCCACGTGAAGGCCCACGGCACGGCCCTCACCATTGCGGACTGCGTCACCAGCCTGGGGGCCTGCGATGTGCCGATGGATGCCTGGGGCATCGACGTGATCGGCTCCGGCTCCCAGAAGGGTTACATGATGCCGCCGGGCCTGGCCTTCGTGGCCGTGAGCGAGCGGGCCTGGGCCGCCTACGAGCGCTCCGACCTGCCCAAGTTTTATTTGGACCTGGGCAAATACCGCAAATCAGCCCAGGCCGACAGCAACCCCTTCACCCCGGCCATCAACCTCTACTTCGCCCTGGAGGCGGCCCTGGGAATGATGCAGGCGGAAGGCCTGGAGGCGATCGTTGCCCGCCATGCCCGTCACCGGGCGGCCGCCCAGGCGGGGATGCAGGCCATCGGCCTGCCCCTCTACGCCGCCGCCGGCTGCGGCAGCCCCGCCATCACGGCCGTGGCGCCGGACGGCATTGACGCCGAAAGCCTGCGCAAACGGGTGAAAGAGCGCTTCGACATCCTGCTGGCCGGTGGCCAGGACCACCTCAAGGGCCAGGTGTTCCGCATCGGCCACCTGGGTTTCGTCTGCGATCGCGACGTGCTCACCGCCGTGGCCGCCATCGAGGCCACCCTGCAGGAACTCGGCCTGCACAAGGGCACCCCCGGGGCCGGCGTGGCCGCCTGCGCCGCCGCCTTGGCCGGCTAATCTGCGGTGCAGCAGGGAATGGCTGTGGCAATTCCCTGCATTTTGCGGGTGTAATTCAGTGGTAGAATGTCAGCTTCCCAAGCTGAACGTCGCCGGTTCGAGCCCGGTCACCCGCTTC
>RHBP01000070.1 GCA_010030955.1 Synechococcaceae bacterium WBB_10_009
CCGGCAACGGGCTCACGGATGCCGTCGATGTCCACGGGGGGAGCAGCGATGAAGGCAACGATGAAGCAGATGGTGGCGGCCAGCAGGCAGGGGATCATCAGAACGCCGAACCAACCCACATAGAGGCGGTTGTCGGTGCTGGTGACCCACTCGCAGAACTGGTTCCACGCAGAAGCGCCTTGGCGCTGCTGGATGGTGGTGGTCATGAGTACGGGATGGGGTAGGCCCGGCGGCCCGAAGGCGTGGGGCGGGTAATTAGGGCCGGATTACCGGCGTCCCGTGAATGTAACGGATGTTTGCGGGCTGTGTAAACCCCTGTTGCGCGATTCCCATCCCAGCCGCAGCCCAGCATGAAAAAACCCCCGCCGCAGCGGGGGTTTGGCGAATCGGAGCCGGGGCCTCAGGCCCCGAACCCGGAGGGCTTCAGCCGATGGCCGGGGCCGTCAGGGCCACGGGGGTCATCGAGCTGGTGGCCAGATCGAGGGGGAAGTTGTGGGCGTTGCGCTCGTGCATCACTTCCATGCCCAGGTTGGCGCGGTTGAGCACGTCAGCCCAGGTGGGCAGCACCCGACCCTGGGCATCCAGGATCGACTGGTTGAAGTTGAAGCCGTTCAGGTTGAACGCCATGGTGCAGATGCCCATGGAGGTGAACCAGATGCCCACCACCGGCCAGGCACCCAGGAAGAAGTGCAGGCTGCGGCTGTTGTTGAACGAGGCGTACTGGAAGATCAGGCGACCGAAGTAACCGTGGGCGGCCACGATGTTGTAGGTCTCCTCCTCCTGGCCGAACTTGTAGCCGTAGTTCTGGCTTTCGGTTTCGGTGGTTTCACGCACCAGCGAGCTGGTCACCAGCGAACCGTGCATGGCGGAGAACAGGCTGCCGCCGAACACACCGGCCACACCGAGCATGTGGAAGGGGTGCATCAGGATGTTGTGCTCGGCCTGGAACACCAACATGAAGTTGAAGGTGCCGCTGATGCCGAGGGGCATGCCATCGGAGAAGGAACCCTGACCGAAGGGATAGATCAGGAACACAGCAAAGGCCGCCGACAGCGGAGCGCTGTAGGCCACACAGATCCAGGGGCGCATGCCCAGGCGGTAGCTCAGTTCCCACTGGCGACCCATGTAGGCGGAGATGCCGATCAGGAAGTGGAAGACCACCAGCTGATAGGGGCCGCCGTTGTAGAGCCACTCATCGAGGCTGGCCGCTTCCCAGATGGGATAGAAGTGCAGACCGATGGCGTTGCTGCTGGGGATGAGCGCGCCGGAAATGATGTTGTTGCCGAGCAGCAGCGAACCGGCAACGGGCTCACGGATGCCGTCGATGTCGACGGGGGGCGCGGCGATGAACGCCACGATGAAGCAGATGGTGGCTGCCAGCAGGCAGGGAATCATCAGCACACCGAACCAACCCACATAAATGCGGTTGTCGGTGCTGGTGACCCATTCACAGAACTGTGACCAGGTGCTGGCACGGCCCCTGCGGAGAGCAGTGGTCATGGAAGAACTCGGTAGGGAACAGAGTTGAAATGAAGTGGTTTCAAGCGAAACCAAAACAGTGCGGGCGCCACAACTGTGGCCAGCCCACGCTACGGAGGGCCCGGCTTCATTCCTGGAAGCGTTTCTTAAGTTCAGCCAACCACAATCTTCTTCATGAAGGGGTTCATGAAGCATTCATGAAGTTGCCTGAAGCGCTGGGCCGTTGGCGGCGCCCTGCTGCTGCAGCCACTGGCGCCCCTGCTGCAGAAATGCCCCCCAATTGAGCTTTTCCGCCTCGGCCGCCCGGGCCACCAGCAGGGGCGCCTGGCGCTGCAGCAGGGCCTGCAGTTCCGCCTCAGGAACCCCGGCCGCCAGGGCCATGTAATCCGCCATCGCCCGACCCACCACACGGGTGAGGTAAGCGGCGCTCAGGGCCTGCAGGGCACCACCCACCAGCCAGGTGGCGCCGTGCAGCTTCACCAGCGCCGCCAGGCTCTGGCTGCTCCACTCCACCACCCCCAGGGTGAGGGCGGCGCGGGCCAGCTCCGCCGCCGCCGCCTGCAGCTGGTCGAGCCCCCAGGGGCACTCCCACAGCCGAGCCATCTCCTGCAGCATCAGGCCATTGGCCGCCGCCAGCACCAACAGGTCCAGGCTGGGCAGCGGCGCCACCACCACGCCGGCGGCCACGGTCCACTGGGTGCGCTGCAGCAACCGTTGCCAATGCTGGCGTCGCAGGGCCTCCAGCTCCCCCTGCCACTGGGCGTGCAACGCCTCCAGGCAACGGCGCAGGCTGCGGTCCACCTGGTCGGCGGCCAGGGGGGCCCACCAGCCATTGAGGGGCTCGAGCTCCTCGGCCAGCCCCCCGGCAGCGGCGGGGGTCCAAGGCCAGCAGTGCTCCGCCAAAGCGGCGGGCAGCTGTTGGCGCAGCTGCTGCAGCCAGGGTTGCCAATCACCGCTGGGGCGGTCCACCAGCAGGGCCACCGGCTGCCCCGCCGGCAGGGCCTCCAGCCAGCGCAGGTCGGCCGCCTTCAGGGGCAGCTGCAGCCGGTACAGCACCAGATCGCAGTGGCGGAAGCGCTCCGGCCACCGCCACGCCGCCGGCGCCTGCGGCAGCGGATGGCTGCGGATCAGCTGCAGCGGCTGGGGGGAGCGCAGCGCCGCCACCAGCGCCGCCTGCTCCGCATCCCCCCAGGGGGTGCAGCCCACCAGGGCCCACTGCAAGTGGGGATCGTCACCGCGCCGGCGCAACCGCTCCAGCTGCTGGCGCCGGCGGCTTTGGTCGCCCTGAGCCTCACCCTCGGCCGCGGGCTGCAGACGCTCGAAGCTGGCCAGCACCGCCCCGCAGCGCTCCATCCAGCCGGCCACGCTGGTGGGCAGCTGGGGGCTGGCGGGCCGCAGCCGCGACCGCAGCAGCCACAACCCCCCGGCCGCGGCCCCCAGGCTCAACACCGACCCCAACGGCCCGTGGGCCGTTTCCAGCAGCAGCAGACCGCCCCCAAGGGTCAGCCCCAGGGGCCAGTGGCGGATCAGCGTGCGCTGCAGCAGGGTCAACCCGGGGCGGTCTGTGGTGCAGCTGGTTTAGCTCAGCTGGTGTGACCTGCACAGACCCAATAACGTTGGGGGGCACGTGCGCACGCCCGGCCGCCATGGACGGTGTCAGCAGCCTGAAGCCCCGGGGTGACAACCGGGTGGCCGTGCAGCGGGTGCTGCTGGTGGCCTTGGCGGTGAATGTGAGCGTGAGCCTGCTGAAGCTGGTGATCGGCCTGCTCACCGGCTCCCTGGCGGTGCTGGCCGATGCGATGCACAGCGCCACCGACGGCCTCTCCAGCCTGATGGGGCTGATCACCAACAACCTCTCCGACCCCACCCCCGACCGCGACCACCCCTACGGCCACGACAAGTTCGAGGCCCTCGGCGCCCTGGGCATCGCCGCCTTCATCCTGGTGACGGCCCTGGAGATCCTGCGCACGGCGATCGAGCGCATCGCCGGCGGCCTCCGCCCCCTGCGGCTCGACGGCCACGACCTGGTGTTGCTGTTGATCGTGCTGGGCTGCAACCTGCTGCTGGCGGGCTATGAGCGCAGCGAAGGTCGCCGCCTGGGCAGCCAACTGCTGCTGGCCGACGCCAAGCACACCACCAGCGACATCTGGACCACCGTGGTGGTGCTGGTGGGCCTGGCGGGCGCCGTGGGGTTCGGCCAGGGCTGGCTCGATGTGGCCCTGGCCATTCCGCTCTGCCTGCTGCTGGTGCGGGTGTGCTGGCAGGTGGTTCGCAGCAATCTGCCCTGGTTGGTCGACCAGATCGCCATCGCCCCGGAGGCCATCCACGAGGTGGCCATGGGGGTGCCCGGGGTGCTCAACGTGCACGACATCGCCAGCCGCGGCGTGCTGGGCCAGCGGGTGTTCATCGAGCTGCACATGGTGGTGGACGCCAACGACCTGCCCACCGCCCACCGGATCACCGAATTGGTGGAGGAGCACCTCGAGCAGCGCTTTGGCCAGGTGCGCTGCACGATCCACCTGGAGCCGCGCGAGTACGCCATCGCCGACATCACCTTCCGGGGGGCCCATGGCTGATCGGGCCGCCACCGCCAGCGCCTGGCGCCAGCTGCTCACCCCCGCCCTGCGGCAGCGGATCGAGCAGCTGCTGGAGGCGCAGCAAAGCCAGCGGGGCTGGGGCGCCGAGCGGCCGGTGCTGCTGCTGGAGCGCTGTTGGCTGCGGCTGAAGACGGTGCCCGTGGCCCAGCTGGCGGTGGCCCTCCCCCCCGACAGCAGCGCCGAGGCGCCGGAGCTCAGCCGCTTCCGCCAGCTGCGGGCCGAGGGCTTCGAGGGCTTGGCGGCCCAGGAGCAGTGCTGGCGCGAATTCGGCCGCGAGGCCTGCTCAGAAGCCCTGCGCCGCTTCTGGCGCGCCCAGGAGCAGGGCAACCACGGCTGGACCTTTGAGCGCTACCTGGAGCTGCTGGAGCACTACCGCCGCCACCTGGAGGCGGAGGGCCCACGGCCCGTGCCGCTGCTGGTGCTGGCCCGCCAGGGCAGCGGTGCCCCCCACGACCTGCACTGGTGCTGGCCGGCGCCTCAGTCCATAGGGCACACTTTCAGCTGACGTCCTGACAGGTGTGCGGCCATGGCCGACGGTGATCGCCAGAGCTTCGTTCAGCGCACAGAGCGCGGCCCCCGTGAGGGTGGTCCCCGTGAGGGTGGTCCCCGCGAGGGCGGCCCCCGCGAGGGTGGCAACCGGGATGCCGGTGGCTTCCGCATTCGCCTGAGCGACAACGAAATGCGCTCCGCCCGGGCCGTGCAGGAGGCCTTCGGCGTGCGCTCCACCGTGGCCGCCCTGGGCCTGTCGCTGCGCACCGTGGCCCAGCTGCTTGAGGAGGGCAAGCTCGATGAGGTGGTGGCGCAGCACCGCGCCAACGCCGGCAGCCGCCCCGGTGGCGGCGATGGCGGTGGGCCGAGGACCCCGCCCCGAGCGGGGTGAGCGCCCGGCCGGCGGCAACCGCCCCAACCCCTTCGCGCGCCCAGCCCGCCCGGCGGCACCGCAGCCGGTGCTTGAGGAGCCTGCGGTGGAAGCCGCCGCCGAGGAGGAGCCCCTGGTCGACACCGCTGAGGTGGCCACTGAAGCCGCTGCTGAGGCCGCTGCTGAAGCAGCTGCTGAGGCAGCCCCCGACGCGTCCATCGAGGCCTGAGGCCCGCTGCGGCTGGGCGGCAGGCAGAATCCGCCCAACCATCAGCGGTTCCAGATGCCACGCGCCAGGGTTCTCTCAGGGGTGCAGCCCACCGGCTCCCTGCACCTGGGCAACTGGCTGGGGGCGATCCGCAATTGGGTCGATCTGCAGGACACCCACGACACGTTTTTCTGCGTGGTGGATCTGCACGCGATCACCGTGCCCCATGATCCGCAGCGCCTGGCGGCCGACACCCGCAGCACCGCCGCCCTCTACCTGGCCTGCGGCATCGATCCGACCAAGGCCACGGTGTTTGTGCAGAGCCACGTGCCCGCCCACAGCGAGCTCTGCTGGCTGCTGAACTGCGTCACCCCGCTCAACTGGCTGGAGCGGATGATCCAGTTCAAGGAGAAGGCCGTGAAGCAGGGCGACCAGGTGTCGGTGGGTCTGCTCGACTACCCGGTGCTGATGGCCGCCGACATCCTTCTCTATGACGCCGACCTGGTGCCGGTGGGGGAAGACCAGAAGCAGCACCTGGAGCTGGCCCGCGACATCGCCCAGCAGCGCATCAACGCCCGCTTCGCCCCGCGCGACGCCGAGGGGGAGCCGATCCCGGTGCTCAAGGTGCCCGAACCCCTGATCCTCAAGGAGGGGGCGCGGGTGATGAGCCTCACCGACGGCCGCAGCAAGATGAGCAAGAGCGACCCCAACGAGGGTTCGCGCATCAACCTGTTGGATCCGCCCGAACTGATCACCAAGAAGGTGAAGCGCGCCAAGACCGATCCGCTGATGGGGCTGGAGTTCGACAACCCGGAGCGCCCCGAAACCGACAACCTGCTGGGCCTCTACGCCCTGCTCAGCGGCAAGGGCCGCGAAGCCGCCGCCGCCGAATGCGCCACCATGGGATGGGGCACCTTCAAGCCGCTGCTGGCGGAGGTGCTGGTGGAGGCGCTGCGGCCGATTCAGGCCCGCCATGCGGAGCTGAGCGCCGATCCAGCCCAGCTGGATCAGGTGCTGGCCGAGGGCCGAGAACGGGCCAGCGCCGTGGCCAACGCCAGCCTGGCGCGCACCCGCGCCGCCCTGGGCTTCCTGCCGGCCCCCTGAAGCGCCGGCGCGACCTGATCAATCCGGAAGGAAAGATAAAGGTGGCTGATCGTTGAGCCCCGCGGCGACACCGCGCCAGGGCCTGCGGGCCCGGGGGTCAAGCCGCCTACGCACATCGGGTCTCATTTGTCCAGCCCGGGGGTTGCCCATCTCGCCATGGGACTCGATCGACCAGCAGGCTGCTGCCACTTCGATTCGATCGCCGTTTGCTGGGTTTGCTGCCACACCGCCGGGGACAGGCGTCCCCAGCCACCACCGCTGCCGCCACGGCCCTCGGCCTGCTGCTGCTGGCGGTGAGCGCCCTGGCCAGCCCCTCCGAGGGCGGCCAGCGGCGGGCAGGCACCACGCTGGAGCAGCGCCAGTACGCGATCACCCCCGAGCGGCAGGCGCTGCTCAACACGATCCGCTACGCCGAGGGCACCTGGACCCAGGGTGGTGAGGGCTACCGCACCCTCTATGGCGGCGGCCGCTTCGGCAGCCTGGATCGCCACCCCGAAATCGTGGTGCAGAAGCGCTACCGCAGCGCCGCCGCCGGGGCCTATCAATTCCTGCCCGCCACCTGGAGCGAAGCGGCCGAACGGCTGCAGCTGCGCAGCTTCGACCCCCACAGCCAGGACCAGGCCGCCCTCTACCTGGTGGACCGGCGCGGCGTGCTCGAGCAACTCGACCGGCTGGGCCTCACCCGCGAGGTGATGGCCGTGCTGGCCCGCGAGTGGGCCTCGTTCCCCAGCCACCAGGGCGCCAGCGCCTACGGCCAGCCGGTGAAAACCCCCGATGAGCTGGCGCGCTTCTACCGCGACAACCTGGCCAGCCTGCGGGGTTAACCCCCCTCCGGCAGGGCCACCCCCGCCGCCCGCAGCAGCGAGGAGAGGCTCCACACCCGCATCATCAGCCGGTGCCAGGGGGCCATGGCCTCCAGGTCCACCGCCATCGGAGCTGAGCAGGCCCCCCGCAGGGCCCGGGCCGCGGCGATCGCCCGCAGACCCTCCTGCAGATCGTGGCGCAGGCCGTTGCGCTCCCCCGGGGGCAGCAGCGGCTCGGGGGTGTGCTCCAGCAGCAGCAGGCCCCGCTCAAACCAGAACACAAAATCTTCGAACAGCGACTCCAGCAGCTGATCGAGCAGCGCGGCCGGTTCCTGGGGGGAGGCGGCTCCGGAGGGCTGGGGCGCAGGGGATTCGCTCACGCCGGCAGCCTAAGGAGCGGCTGAAAACGGCTGCGTAGGATCGGGGTTGCCACCGCTTCGCCGTGACCGCCGCCAGCCTGCAGACTCCGGCGATCCAGCTGCCCAAAACCAGCGAAAGCGAGCAGCTGCTGCGCATCCGCCACTCGATGAGCCACGTGATGGCCATGGCGGTGCAGCGCCTGTTCCCGAAGGCGCAGGTCACCATCGGCCCCTGGACCGAAAGCGGCTTTTACTACGACTTCGACAGCCCCGACCCCTTCACCGAGGCCGACCTCAAGGCCATCAAGAAGGAGATGATCCGGATCATCAACCAGAAGCTGCCGCTGGAGCGCCTGGAGGTGAGCCGCAGCGAGGCCGAAGCCCGCATCAAGGCCCAGAACGAGCCCTACAAGCTGGAAATCCTGGCGGGGATCCAGGAGCCGATCACCCTCTACACCCTTGGGGAGCAGTGGTGGGACCTCTGCGCCGGCCCCCACGTGGCCAACACCAGCGAGCTCAACGCCAAGGCCTTTGAGCTGGAGAGCGTGGCCGGCGCCTACTGGCGCGGCGATGAGAACAACGCCCAGCTGCAGCGCATCTACGGCACCGCCTGGGAAACCCCCGAGCAGCTGGCGGAGCACCAGCGCCGCAAGCAGGAGGCGCTGCGCCGCGACCACCGCCGCCTCGGCACCGACCTGGACCTGTTTTCCATTGAGGACGAAGCCGGAGCCGGGCTGGTGTTCTGGCACCCCCGCGGCGCCCGCATGCGCCTGCTGATTGAAAACCTCTGGCGCGAGCTCCACTTCGACGCCGGCTACGAGCTGCTGTACACCCCCCACGTGGCCGACATCAGCCTCTGGAAAACCTCAGGCCACCTCGACTTCTACAGCGAGTCGATGTTCGGCCCGATGCAGGTGGATGAGCGGGAATACCAGCTCAAGCCGATGAACTGCCCGTTCCACGTGCTCACTTACGCCAGCACCCTGCGCAGCTACCGCGAGTTGCCAATCCGCTGGGCCGAGCTGGGCACCGTGTACCGC
>RHBP01000008.1 GCA_010030955.1 Synechococcaceae bacterium WBB_10_009
CCAGGGCGGCGCTGCGCTCGAAACTCACCAGCTCGTAGTCGAGCCGCAGCAGGGCAAAGCCGGCGCCGCTGTTGGTCTGGTAGCGATTCCAGCCACCGGTGGGCACATTGAACGGCGTGCCGGGGCCAAAGCCCGGCACATCGGTGTTGCCCTGCCAGGCCAGATTGCCGCCCGCCAGCTGGCTGTAACCACCACCAAGATCCAGGCCGAAGATCGGGTAAAAGCGGCCCTGCACCGACCGCAGCCAGCCCTGCTGCTCGCTGACGCGGGCTGCGCTGGCCTGCAGGGTGGGGTCGTTCTGGGCCGCCAGGGCGATGGCCTGCTGCAGGTCCAGCGGCAGGCGCTGTCGCACCGCAACGGCCCCTGGCTGGGTCGGCAGGGCGGCGGGCGCCGGCGCCGGCAGTTGCTGCTTCAGCTGCTCCAGCTGCTGGGGGGTGGCGGCGGGAGCGGCCTCGCCCACGGGGAGCACCCGATCGAGCCGATCGAGGTCACGGGCGTAGGCCTCAAAACTGCGCAGCAGAGGCTTGAGGGCCGGCGGCGTAGCGCCGGCCAGCACCGGTTGACCGGCGCCGAACGCCAGCAGGCCGATCAGCAGCCGTCGAACCGCTGCCTCAATCGGCATCTGTGGCGCCGAAGGCATGCATCAGCGCATCGCCCCAGCTGTTGATGCCCTTGAGCTGGACATCGGAGGCACCGGCGAGGGCCTCGCCATGGGCGCGCAGCACAGAAGCCTTGTCGACGCTGTGGCCATGGTCGGCGGCCAGGGTCACGATGTCATCAAACCCCGAGGCGGCATGCAGCTTGCTGCGCAGGGCCTCATCGCTGGACACCTTGGAGAGGAACGCTTGCAGATCGGCGACGGACATCGGGCTGGAGAGGGGAGGTGAACACAACGGAGCTGATCCTGACGGATCGGTGGCGTCCAGACACCGGCGAAAGCATCAGCCGGCGCGCAACCACTGAGCAGCATCGCAGGCGTGGTACGTGAGGATCAGATCAGCGCCGGCGCGCTTGAAACAGAGCAACGTTTCCAGCACCACCGCCCGCTCATCAATCCAGCCCTTCTCAGCGGCGGCCTTCACCATCGCGTACTCACCGCTCACGTTGTAAGCGGCGATGGGCAGTTCGCTCTCCTCACGCAGGCGATGAATGATGTCGAGGTAGGCCAGCCCCGGCTTCACCATCATGATGTCGGCCCCCTCCTGCTCATCCAGCTGGGCTTCGGTGATGGCCTCACGGGCGTTGGCCGGATCCATCTGGTAGGTGGATTTGTCCTTGGGGATCGGCTTGCTGGCGGCGGCCCGGGGGGCGGAATCCAGGGCCTCCCGGAAGGGGCCGTAGTAGGCCGAGGCGTATTTGGCGGTGTAGCTGATGATCCCCACGTGCTCGAAGCCCTCCTCATCGAGGGCCTCACGGATGGCACCAACGCGGCCGTCCATCATGTCGCTGGGGCCGATCAGATCGGCGCCGGCCCGGGCCTGCACCACCGCCTGTTTGCACAGCAGCGCCACGGTTTCGTCGTTGAGCACCACCCCCTCGGCGCTGACGATGCCGTCATGGCCATCGCAGGAGTAGGGATCGAGGGCCACGTCGGTCATGATCGCCATGCCCGGGTGGGCCTGCTTGAGCCGGCGGATGGCCCGCGGAATCAGGCCGCCTTCGTTGAAGCACTCGGCGCCGTCTTCGGTTTTGAGGCCGTCGGCCACCTTGGGGAACAGCACCACGCAGCGGATGCCCAGCTCCCAGGCCCGGCCCACCTCCTGCACCAGCCCCTCCAGGCTCCAGCGCTGGCAGCCGGGCATGGCGCCGATGGGCTCGTTGCTGGCCCCCTCGTGCACAAACAACGGATAGATGAAGTCAGCGGCGCTGAGGGAGGTCTCCCGCACCATCGCCCGCAGGGCTGGGGAGCGGCGCAAACGGCGGGGGCGGTAGGTGAGCTCCATGGGGTCTGGCGCAGCGCGGCAGGCTGGGGCGGATCCTACGGAGGGTGCCGGCGCTCAGGTCCAGTTGCCGCCGAGCATGTCGTCGTAGCCCTCGTAGGGGTCGAACTCCGCCCAGCCGGGGCTTGCCTCATCAAACAGCCCGTAGCGGGCCGCCTCGTCGTCGTCGAGGGTGTTGCCGGTGGGCTGGGTGTTGCAGCTGATGCCGCCGCCGGCCACCGGTTGGCAATCGGTGAACTCCAGCCCCGCTCGGGCCACGGGCGGTTGCACCAGCAGTGCAACCAACAGCATCAGCAGCACGGGCATGGGGTCAGCCGTTGGGGGCACAACTGAGATGATGGGCCCTGCCCGCAAGCCTGACAGCGATGTACACCGATTGGACCGCCGTTGCGCTGCTGCTGCTCACCACAACGCCGTTGCTGGTGGTGGTGGCCACCGCCGCGTTTTTTATCTGGCGCCAGAAATCCAAGCGCTGAGATCGCCCCGGAAACCGCGCCCCAGGGCCGGCCGCGCCATGGCCAGCGACAGGGCATCCCGGGGAGCCAACCGGGCATCGAACTGGGGCAACACCCCCTGGCCCACACAGGCCAGGCAGGTGCGGTAGCTGGTGCCATTGGTGCGCAGCACACCGCTGCCGCCGCAACTGGGGCAAGCCGCCTCCGATCTGTCCATCACCCACCTCGAACCGTTGTGTTCAGTGTGGTGGCGATTGCCCGGTTTGATCCCGAAGCCTTCCTTAAGTCTTGGTGGCTGGCTGGGCGGTTTGGCGCAGCTGCCGCCGCAGGGCCTCCAGGGTCCAGTGCTGGCGCAATTCATCGGCGCTGAGGCGCGTGGCCGGCGGCACCAGATCCAGGCTGGCGGCCAGCATCCCCACCACCGCGGGTGCATCCAGCCCCCGCTGGCGCAGGGGCTCCAGCCCCGCGGCCCGTTCCCGCTTGGAGAGGCGCTGGCCGGCCGCATCGTGCAGGAGGGGGAGGTGCCAAAACCGCGGCGGCGTGCCCCCCAGCCGTTCGATCACGGCCACCTGGGGCGCCGTGGCCGCCCAGAGGTCGTTGCCGCGCACCACATCGCTGATGCCCAGCAGCAGATCATCCACCGCCGTGGCCAGGTGGTAGGCCAGGAAGCCATCGGCCCGGCGCAGCACCACATCCCCCACCTGCCCCCGTGCATCAAGACAGCCATCCGGGCCCAGCTGCTCCTGCCACCGCAGCCAGCCGGGCTGCAACGCCAGCCGCCAACTGGGCAGCCGCCCCTGCTGCGGGCCCCAGGCCAGCGGCGCACCACGGCAGATGCCCGGATACACCGCAGTGGCGCCATGGGGGGCGGAGATGTCCGCCAACAGACGCCGGCTGCAGCGGCAGGGATAGAGCCCCCCGCTGCGGCGCAGGGCGGAGAGCACCGAGGCGTAGAGCCCCCGCCGCGCGCTCTGACGCACGGGCCCACCATCCCAGTGCAGCCCCAACCAGGTGAGATCCGCCAGGATCGCCGCCTCGGCCCCGGGGCGGTTGCGGGGGGTGTCGAGGTCGTCGATGCGCAGCAGCCACGCCCCCCCCTGCAGGCGGGCGATCAGCCAGGAGAGCAGGGCCGTGCGCAGGTTGCCCAGGTGCTGGGGCCCGGTGGGGGAGGGGGCATAGCGCCCCCTGGGTCCCTCAGCCCGCAGCCGGGCCGCCGCAGCGATCCGTTGCTGCAGGTGATCAGGCAGCACGGAGGGGCGGGATCGCACAGGGGCCAATCATGCAAAAGGGCGGCCCGAAGGCCGCCCAAAGGAGACGTTCCACGAACGCCATCCGGGGCCGAACTCAGCCCTGAACGCGGTCCTTGAAGAGCTTGCCGGCGGTGAAGGCGGGAACGCGCTTGGCGGGAATCTTGATTTTTTGGCCGGTCTTGGGGTTCAGACCCTGGCGGGCGGAGCGCTCGCGGGGCTCGAAGGAACCGAAGCCAAGGATCGACACCTTCTTGCCTTCCACCACCGAGTCGATGATGGTTTCGATGGCGGCGTCCACCACCTGGGCAACGTCGGTTTTGGTCAGCTCGGTGCGGGCAGCCACGAGGTTGACGAGGTCAGCTTTGTTCATCGGAGTGGGAAAGCCTCTGGGATCAGCAGCAGCCGGGCGGCTCGGGAAGTCCGACCGCCACTGGTTTCAGCGCGCCAATCGTATGGGCGTTGGCAAGGGCCGGCAACCACAACACCCCCGGCTGCCACACGGTTTTGGCACTTTTGTTGCCGAAATCACCGCCAAACCGGCCCCAACGCAGCCTCAGGCGGGCGGCTGGAGCGCCAACGCCCGCAGATCCAGCCCCTGCAACAGCTCCCAGCCATGGGGGATCAGGGCCTCGCCCCGCAGGGCCCCCAGACCGGCGCCGCTGGCCAGCCACAGGGGGGCGGTGCCGGGGTCGGGGGCGGGCAACCAGCCCCGCAGCCGCTCCAGGCTGCGCAGCCAACGGCCCCAGTGGAAGCTGCGGCGGTGGCGCAGGGGAGCCGCCTGACCCGGCGCCACCGGGCTGAGCAGACGCCCGCAAAACAGCACAGCCGCCTCCCCCAGGGCACCCCCCTGCGCCAGCACCACCGCGGCCCCCGGCGTCGGCCCTGGGGTCCAGAGCAGTTGCAAACCGGGCGCCAGGGCCAGCTCGGCCCCAAAGCACTGCAGCCGCTGCACCCCGGGCAGCAGGTAAGCCTCCTGCTCCTGCACCAGCACCGGCCAGCCCAGGGCCTCCTGGAAGCGGCGCACCCGGCCATGGCCCTCGCGGCTGGTGAGCAGGATGCGCCCCTCTCCGCGGCGGCGCAGCAGCTCCAGGTTGGCCTCGGTGTAGGCCGGGCAATCAATCAGACACCCGCCGGCCCCATCGGGGCCGGGCCCCTCCAGCCACCAGGCGCTGCCCCCCTGGCTGTCGCGGTTGGGGGCAAACAGCCACAGGCCATCCCGCACCGGCCGCGCCGGCCGCCCCGCCTCCATGGGTTGGGTTGGGAGCGATGACATGGCAAGCCAGAACCCAGGGGCCAGACCTAGCTTGTGACAACGGCCTGCAGGACCCGTTGCGCGCGATCCACCTGGGACAGTCGTGGCCGCTGGGGTCGAGCGTCAGCGCCCTGGGGGTGAACTTCGCCCTGGCGGCCCCCATGGCCACCCGGGTGGAGCTGTTGCTGTTCGCCCACGCCGATGCCCCCGAGCCCGAACAGGTGGTGGAGCTGCACGCCCAGCACCGCTCGGGCGACATCTGGCATGTGGAGGTGGAGGGGGTCGGCATCGGCTGTTGCTACGCCTACCGGGTGTTCGGCCCCCTGCAGCCGGGTCGGCACGGCTTCAACCCCTCCAAGCTGCTGCTGGATCCCTGCGCCCGCGCCATCAGCGGCTGGAACGTCTACCGGCGCGGAGATGCCATCGGCGCGGTGCCCAACACCGCCAGCTGCCTGAAGGGGGTGGTCACCGAGCGCGACCGCTTCGATTTCCGCGCCGCGCCGCGGCCGCGCCACAGCTGGCAGCGCACGGTGATCTACGAGCTGCACGTGGGCGGCTTCAGCCGCGGCGACGGCAGCCCCATCCACGCCGATCGGCAGGGCACCTACCTGGGGCTGATCGACGCCATCCCCCACCTGCAGCAGCTGGGCATCACCACGGTGGAGCTGCTGCCGGTGATGGCCTTCGACCCCCACGATGCGCCGCCGGGCCGGCTCAACTACTGGGGCTACAGCCCCATCAGCTGGATGGCGCCCCACCACGGCTACCAGCAGGGGGACGATCCCCTGCAGATCCGCCAGCAGGTGCGTGCGCTGGTGAGCGCCTGCCACCGGGCCGGCCTCGAGGTGCTGGTGGATGTGGTGTACAACCACACCTGCGAAGGCAACCAGGCGGGCCCCACCCTCAGCTGGCGGGGCATCGACGACCGCCTCTACTACCACCAGAACGCCAAGGGCGACTACCTCGATGTGAGCGGCTGCGGCAACTCCATCGCCGCCAACCGACCGCTGGTGCGGCGGCTGATTCTGGAATCGATGCGCTGCTGGGCCCTGGAGCTGGGGGTGGATGGCTTCCGCTTTGACCTGGGCATTGCCCTCAGCCGCGGTGAGGAGCTGAGCCCCCTGGATCACCCGCCCCTGTTTGAAGAGATCGAAGCCGACCCGGAACTGGCCGACCTCAAGCTGGTGAGTGAGCCCTGGGATTGCGGCGGCCTCTACCGCCTGGCGGACTTCCCGGCCCGGCGGGTGGGGGCCTGGAATGGCCGCTACCGCGATGACGTGCGGCGCTTCTGGAAGGGGGATGAGAAAAGCTGCTGGACCATGGGCCAGCGCATCGCCGGCAGCCCGGACCTGTTTGGCGGCCAGCCGGCGGCCCTCGGCCGCAGCATCACCTTCCTCACCGCCCACGACGGCTTCACCCTGGCGGACCTGGTGAGCTACGACCGCAAGCACAACCTGGCCAACGGCGAGGACAACCGCGACGGCGACAACCACAACAACAGCTGGAACCACGGGGCGGAGGGACCCAGCAGCGATCCGGCGGTGGAGGCCCTGCGCAACCGCCAGCTGCGCAACCTGCTCACCACCCTGCTGATCAGCCCCGGCGTGCCGATGCTGCTGATGGGCGATGAGGTGCGGCGCAGCCAGGGCGGCAACAACAACGCCTGGTGCCAGGACAACCCCCTGGGCTGGATGCACTGGCAAGCGGATGGGGGCGACCGGGACCTGCAGCTGTTCGTGCGCCGCCTGATCCAGCTGCGGCACCACCTGGCGGACCTGCTCAACCCGGAGATTCCCCACGGGGATGCCAAGTCGCCCCGGTTTGACCAGGGCGGCCACCTGCTGCGCCAGTGGCATGGGCTGAAGCTGGGCCAACCCGACTGGGCCAGCTGGTCGCACACCCTGGCCTGGAGCCTCAACGACCGCCAGCGGGGGCCCCTGCTGTGGTGCGCCATGAACGCCTACCACCAGGAGCTCTGCTTCGAGCTGCCGGGCTGCCAGGAGGGCTGGCTGCAGGTGATCAACACGGCCCAGCCCGCCGGCGCCGACCTGCCCGAACAGCCGATGGCGATCAGCGGCGGCAGCGCCTCCCTGCAGAGCCGCAGCCTGATGCTGCTGGTGGCCGAACCGCTGATGCGGGACCACCAACACGGAAAGCGGGCTGCGGGAATCGAACCCGCATCATCAGCTTGGAAGGCTGAGGTTTTACCACTAAACTAAGCCCGCAGCAGTACAAATGTACTGCGCAGCGCGAAGGCCGGCCCGGCCGTGATTTCACGCTGGCTGCAGCATTATGGCCCGCAGCCCCTGAACCCCTGTGGCCACCAGCGACGCCGCCAACCTGCGGGGCCTCAGCCGCCTGCGCCTGCTGTTGGCCTATGGCCTCGGCGACGCCGGCACCGGCATGGCGGCCTCGCTAATCGGCTTCTACCTGTTCATCTTCTACACCGCGGCGGCCGGTCTGCCCGCCTGGATGGCCGGCCTGGTGCTGATGCTGGCCCGGCTGTGGGACGCCATCAATGATCCGGTGGTGGGCTGGCTCAGCGACAAGACCCGCACGCCCTGGGGGCCGCGTCTGCCCTGGCTGGTGGGCAGCGCCGTGCCCCTGGGCATCGCCATGGCCCTGATGTGGTGGCTGCCCCCCGGCGACCTCTGGGTGCGTTTCTGGATCTTCGTGGCCATCTCCGTGGTGGCCAACAGCCTCTACACCTGCGTCAACCTCCCCTACGCGGCCCTGGCGGCGGAGCTCACCGCCGACGTGAATCTGCGCACCCGGCTGAACACCTCGCGCTTCACCGGCTCGATCATCGCCGGGTTGATCGGCATCGTGCTCGGCGGGCTGCTGCTGCGCGACCACGACAACGCCGCCAACTACTGGCGCATGGGCCTGTTGAGCGGGCTGATCATCATGGTGTGCACGCTGCTCTGCGCCTGGGGCATCGCCCCGATGGCCCGCGGCTGCCAGCAGCCCGCCGCCCACCCCGGCACCACCCGGCGGCTGCTCAAACGGGTGGGCCGCAACGGCCGCTTCCTGCGGGTGCTGGGCCTCTACCTGTTGCTCTGGTGCGCGCTGCAGATCATGCAAACCGCCGCCCTGATCTTCCTGCCGGTGGTGATGCACGTGCCGGAGGGCTGGAGCAACTGGATCCTGCTGCCGTTCCAAATCAGCACCCTGGTGGGGCTGCAGCTGTGGACCGCCGTCTCCCACCAGCAGGGGCGCATCCGCGCCCTGCACTGGGGGGCTGGCCTGTGGATGGCCAGCTGTGGCGCGGCCATGCTGCTCAGCCCCCTGGATGCGGCCGTGGCGCCCTTCGGCAGCCTGGGCAACGGGTTGCGGCTGGCGGCCCTCGTGGCGGTGATCCTGGTGGTGGGGCTGGGAGCCTCCACCGCCTACCTGATCCCCTGGGCCCTGCTGCCCGATGCCATCGATGCCGACCCGGAAAAACCGGCCGGCCAGTACAGCGCCTGGATGGTGTTCACCCAGAAGATCTGCATCAGCTTCGCCCTGTTCTTCTTCGGCAACCTGATGAGCCTGAGCGGCTACGTGGCCAGCCGCGGCATGCTGCAACCGGAGAGTGCCCTGGTGGCGATCCGCCTGTGCATGGGCATCATTCCGGCAGTGCTGGTGGTGCTGGGGCTGGTGGTGATGCGCCGCTGGCCTGAGAAAGGCCTGCACCTGCACCACCAACCCTCCGCCGGCTGAGCCGCCCCCGATCGATGCCCGTCCGCCGCGTCCCCGCCTGGTTACGCCCCCGCTGGCTGCAGCGCCTGGGGCAGAGCTGCCTGATCGGCGGCCAGGCCGTGGCGGCCCTGGCCAAGGGGCGCATCAGCCCCAACGACCTCAGCGCCGAGCTGATGGAAGCGGGCCCCGGCAGTTTTCTGATCGTGCTGATCACGGGCCTGGCGGCCGGCACCGTGTTCAACATCCAGGTGGCGGCCGAGCTCACCAAGCAGGGGGCCGGCTCCACCGTGGGGGGCATCCTGGCGGTGGGCCTGGCCCGCGAGATCGCCCCGATCCTCACCGCCACCCTGGTGACGGGCAAGGTGGCCACCGCCTACGCCGCCCAGCTGGGCACCATGAAGGTGACCGAGCAGATCGACGCGATCACCATGCTGCGCACCGACCCGGTGGAATACCTGGTGGTGCCGCGGGTGCTGGCGATGTTGATCATGACGCCGGTGCAGTGCCTGCTGTTCTTTGCCGTGGCCGTGTGGTCGGGCCAGATCAGCAGCACCGTGCTCTACCAGATCCCTCCGGGGGTGTTCTGGAACTCGGTGCGCACCTGGATGGAGCCCTCCGACCTGCCGGCCATGCTCACCAAGGCGCTGGTGTTTGGCCTGCAGATTGCCGTGATCGCCTGCGGCTGGGGGCTCACCACCCGCGGCGGCCCCAAGGAGGTGGGCACCAGCACCACCGGCGCCGTGGTGATGATTCTGGTGACCGTCTCGCTGGTGGATGTGGTGCTGACCCAACTGCTGTTTGGCTCATGAGCGGCCCCGACCCCAGCCAGGGCACGGTTCTGGCGCCCCGCCCCTGGCTGCCCCTGGCGGTGGTGGCCCTCGGCATCGGCTGCCTGCTGCTCAACCCCTGGGCCGCCCTGGTGGTGAGTGTGCTGGGGCTGTTTCTGCTGCTGCAGAGCCAGCTGCTGCGGCTGCAGTTCAGCGCCGATGCGCTGCTGGTGTGGAGCGGTCAGCAGGTGCTGCGCCGCTTCCCCTATAGCGAATGGCTGGGTTGGAAACTGTTCTGGGGCCCGGTGCCCGTGCTGTTCTATTTCCGTGAACAACGCAGCATTCACCTGCTGCCCGTGCTGTTTGATGCCACCGCCCTGCGGGAGCAGCTCAACAGCCACGTGAGCATCCAGCCATGAGCGACGAGAGCACCCCACCCCAGCCCGGCACAACGGAGCCCAGCACGACGGAGCCCACCGCCGCCCCCTGGCTGGATCTAGCCCTCAGCGAACTGCGCCAGCAGCGCGATGGGCTCCAGGCCGAGATCACCGCGCTCAGCCAGCGGCGCGACCAGCTGCAGCAGGAGCTGGCGGGCAGTGTGACCGGCCAGTCGGATGCCATTGCCCGGCGGGTGAAGGGCTTCCAGGAGTACCTGGTGGGGGCCCTGCAGGACCTGGCCGTGGCCGCCGAACAGATGGAGCTGGTGGTGCAGCCGCTGGTGGTGCAGCCCTCCCCGCTCGACCAGGCGGCGGCCCAGGCGGCCACGGCCGCCGGCGCTGCCGAGGCCAGTGGGCCGGTGGCGGCCGCCGGGCTGTTCAGCGCCGATGAAGCCCTGATCCGCGAGCGGCTGGCGGAGTTTCAGGGGCAACCGGATTTCTACGCCGACCCGTGGAAACTGCGCCGCAGCCTCGAGCCCGGCGGTGCCGCCCTGCTCGACGACTGGTTCCTCAGCCAGGGGGGCCGCGGCGCCCAGCCCAGCAGCGGCAGCCGCAACCGCAACGCCCTGACCACCGCCGCGGCCATCGCCATCCTGGGGGAGCTCTACGGCGACCGCTTCCAGACCCTGGTGCTGGCGGGCATGCCCGAGCGGCTGGGGGAATGGCGGCGCGGGCTGCAGGATTGCCTCGGCCTGAGCCGTGAAGACTTCGGCCCCAGCAGCGGCATCGTGCTGTTTGAGCGGGCCGATGCCCTGATTGAGCGGGCCGATCGGCTTGAAGAACGGGGTGAACTGCCCTTCATCGTGGTGGATGCGGCGGAGCCCGCCGTGGAGATCCCGATCCTGCAGTTCCCCCTCTGGCTGGCCTTCGCCGGCACCCCCACCGAGCTCGCCCTGGAGGACGACCTGCTGTGACCGACCTGCTGATCGCGCCGCTGTTCTGCCTGCTGGCGGGCTACCTGCTGGGCTCGATTCCCGCCGGCTACCTGGCGGGCCGCTGGCTCAAGGGGGTCGACATCCGCAGCCTCGGCTCCGGCTCCACCGGTGCCACCAACGTGCTGCGCCAGTTCGGCAAAGGGCCGGCGCTGGTGGTGTTCCTGGTGGATGTGCTCAAGGGCACGGCCGCGGTGCTGCTGGCCAAGGCGGTGCTGCAACCCCTGGGGCTGCCGCTCGATGGCGGCGCCGCCGTGGCCAGCGACAGCTGGGTGGTGGCGGCGGGCCTGGCGGCCCTGGCGGGCCACATCTGGCCGGTGTGGCTGGGCTGGCGCGGTGGCAAGGCGGTGGCCACGGCCCTGGGGATGCTGCTGGGGCTCACCTGGCCCGTGGGGTTGGCCTGCTTCGGGGTGTTTCTGGCGGTGCTCAGCCTCAGCCGCATCGTGTCGCTCTCCAGCGTGGTGGCGGCCATCGCCCTGCCGCTGCTGATGCTGGGCTGGTTCCACGACCAGGGCCTCGGCCTGCGCTGGCCCTACCTGGCCCTGGCCCTGCTCACCAGCAGCCTGGTGATCTGGCGCCACCGCAGCAACATCAGCCGCCTGCTGGCGGGCACCGAACCGAAGCTCGGGCAGAAGAAACCCGGCGCCTGAGCCGGCCTTAAGCCAGCTCGCGGCTGCGTTCCGCCGCGGCCAGCACCGCTTCGATCAAGGCTGAGCGCAACCCCGCCTGCTCCAGGCGGCGGATGCCGGCGATGGTGGTGCCACCGGGGCTGCTCACCATGTCCTTGAGTTGACCGGGGTGCAACTGGCGCTGCTCCAGCAGGGCGGCGGTGCCGGCCAGGGTGCGCTGGGCCAGGTGCTGGGCCTGCGGGCGCGGCAGGCCAGCGGCCACCGCCCCATCCGCCAGGGCTTCCGCCACCAGGGCCACAAACGCCGGGCCGGAGGAGGTGAGCGCCAGGAAGGCATCCAGCTGGGGCTCGGGCAGGTGCAGCACCTCACCCACCTGGGCAAACAGGGCCTCCACCCAAGCCCGCTGCGGGCCATCCACCCCCTCACCCCAGGCCAGGCCGGTGAGGCCGCAGCGCACCAGGGCCGGCGTGTTGGGCACGGCCCGCACCACCCGCCATCCGGGGAACAGCCGCTGCAGCCGCGCCAGGGTGACCCCCGCCAGCACCGAGATCAACAAGGGTGGCTCGGCCGCCTCCAAACGGGGTGCCTGGGCCGCCACCGCCTCCAGCTGCTGGGGCTTCACCGCCAACAGCACCACGGCACAGCCCCAGGCCGGGGCCGCCTCGGTGGCGATGGCCAGATCGGGGTGTTGCTGGCGCAGGCGATCGGCCGAGGCGGCGCTGGCCACCGCCGCCCGCACGCTGGGGGCGGAGAGCTGGCCGCTCTCCAGCAGCGGAAACAACAAAGCCTGGGCCATGCGGCCCAGGCCGATCACACCAAAGCTGGTGGGGGAGAAGCCGCTCACCCCACGCTGGCGCCGTAGGAGCTGGTGGTGGTGTCACGGCCCCAGGCGGGGGTGGGGGCAGCCTGCTGCTCCTGGGGGATGTCGCGGGACACCACCGTGGGGGAGGAGGGCTCCTCGCTGGCGGCGGTGGTCACCGTGACGCAGCTGGGGGCAAACAGGAAGATGCTTTCGCCCACCCGTTCCTGGTGGCCATCGATGGCGAACGTGCCACCGGCCACGAAATCCACCGCACGCTGGGCCTGATCGGGCTCCATCATCGTGAGGTTGATGATCACGGTTTTGCGCTCGCGCAGGGCCTGAATGGCGCGGGGCATTTCATCGAAGCTGCGCGGCTCCATCAGGGTCACCTCCGCGGCGGAGGTGGAGATGCCGGGCATGCCGATCACGTTGCTGCCGGCAAACGGATCAACGCTGTCGAAGTCGCTGGTCAGCGCCAAGGCACCCGACGGGGTGGTGCTGCCGCTCTCCGGCATGTCGCCGTGGTCGTAGTCCAGCTCGTCGTCGTAGCCATCCAGGTAGTCATCACCGGAGACAACGGCACGCAGGCGGGAAAGCAACGACACCTCGAATCCTCAGGTTTGCACTGAACCTAAATAGCGTCCCACACCAACACTGACAAGGGCTGGGCTTGCAAGCGTTCAAACAACGGAACCCGCTCAGGTTCGTGAACCGAACAGTGCCGAACCGATGCGCACCCAGGTGCTGCCGGCGCGGGCGGCCTCCGGCCAGTCGCCGCTCATGCCCATCGACAGCTCACTGAGCCCCAGATCCCGCGCCAGGCCAGCGCACTCAGCGAACAACGGCTCGCGCTCAGCGGCGCCCAACCCCACGGGGGCCATGGTCATCAGCCCGGTGATGCGCAGGGGGGTGAGGCGCTGCAACTGCGGCCAAGCCTCCAGCAACCCCTCGCGGCTGAAGCCGCCTTTGGTGGGGTCGTCGCGCAGTTTCACCTGCAGCAGCACCTGCGGCGCCAGGCCCTCCTCGGCGGCGATCCGGGCGGTGCGCTCCGCCAGGGGCAGGGAATCGATCGAATGGATGGTGCCGAAGCGCTGCAGCACCGGCCGCACCTTGTTGGCCTGCAGGTGGCCGATGAAATGCCAATCCAGGGGCCCCACATCGGCCAGGGCCTCCTGCTTGAGGCTGGCCTCCTGCAGGCGGCTCTCGCCGAAGCTGCGCTGCCCCGCCGCCACCAGGGCGCGCACCGCCTCGGCCGGATGCCCCTTGCTCACCGCCAGCAACCGGGCCGCTGGCGGCAGCTGGGCCTGAAGATGCCGCAGGCGATCGGCCGCGCCGGGGGCTGCAGTCAAGGGCCGGCTAGATGAAGGTCTTCTCGAACAATTGTCGCCAGCCGTTGTGCAATTCCGGGCTCTGCCGCCGGGCACGGGCCAGGTTCTGCTCAGCGATGTGGCGCGCATCCATGAGCGGAATCACCTCAAACTGGGCGCCGCGATCCTGCAGCGTCACCACGAAAAACATGCGCTGGGCGTAAAGCGTGGCGTAGAGATCGCGGCCCTCGCCGGCTTCCGCCACGCGATACAGCAGGCCAAACGTGGGGTGGTTGAGATAACGCTCCGTGCTCACGTTGTTCCCTGGCTTGTCTGTGCCAACGGCAACCAATCAAAGGTCACCGTACCTCCACCGCAGCCCGAGCAACACCAGCAGCCCCAACCCGGCGCCCCACTGCAGGGGTCGGTGCCCCAGGGGGGGCCGCAGCAGCTGATCGGGCGCCAGCCAACGGCCGCCGCGGGCCACCAGGGCCTCGGCCCCCTGCTCCGCCCGCAGCAGCACGTTGGCCAGCAGCCGCTCCCCCACGGCCAGCACCAACCCCAGGGAGGCCTGCCAGCCGAGCCGCCGCAGGTTCACCGAACGGGTGGCCACCGAGCGCAACAGGTTTTGAAATTCCTCCTGCACCAGCGGCAAAAAGCGCAGCGACAGCAGCAGCGTGAACCCCAGCCGCTCCACCGGCACCCCCAGCCGCCCCAGGGGGGCGAGGCACCAGCCAATGCCCCACACCAGGCCCTCGGGGGGGGTGGTGATCAGCAGCAGGTTGGCGCTGTGGATCACGGTGATCAGCAGGGTGGCGCTGTTGAGCCCCAGCTCCGCCGAGCGGCGGGTCACCACCAGGGGCCCCAGGGGAACCGGCCCCAGCTGCAAGGGGCCCCAACGCACCAGCTCCCAGCGCTGGCCGCGCTGCCCAGGGGCGAGCCGCAGCTCGGATGGGGGCCGGCTGGGCGCGGCCGACGGCACGCTGCCGGTGGGCAGCGACGCCGCCAGCAGGCCCACCAGCAGGGCCAGGGCCAGCAGCAGCGGCAGGCTGCGGCGCCACAGGCGCCAGGGCAGCCCACTGGCGGCGGTGATCAACAGCAGCAGCCCCACCAGCCCCAGCCGCCACCACGGCCCAGCCAGGATCGGGGTGAGCAGGAAGGCGAGGGTCCAGGCGAGCTTGAGCCGCGGGTCAAGATGCCGCAGCCAGCTGCCGCTGCCATCCACGTATTGCCCGATGGGGATCTGGCGCAGCCAATCCATCAGAGGGGCATCCGCTCAGCGGCCGCGCGCCTGCTGCCGCGCCAGGTCGCGCTCGGCGTCGCGCTGCTGCTTGCCGCGCCAGAACAACTTCAACGGGGAACCCTCAAAGCCGAGCCCCTCGCGGATCTGGCGCTCCACATAGCGGCGGTAGGTGTCGCCGAACAGTTTGGGGTCGTTCACGAACAGCGTGAAGCTGGGGGGCCGGGTGGCCACCTGGGTGCCGTAGTAGATGCGGCCCTGGCGGCCGCCGCGGCTGGTGGGGGGCGACCGCCAGCTCACCGCCTCCTGCAGCACCTCATTCACCACCGAGGTGCTCACCCGGCGGCGGTGCTGCTCCACCGCCACCGCGGCGATGGCGAACAGGCTCTGCACCCGCTGGCCCGTGAGGGCCGAGGTGAACAGCATCGGCGCCCAATCGAGGAAATAGAGCTTGGCGCGCAGCTCCTTTTCCATGGCGGGCATGGTGTGGGAATCCTTCTCGATCGCATCCCACTTGTTCACCACCACCACGCAGGCGCGGCCCTCCTCTTCAATGCGGCCCGCCAGGCGCTGATCCTGCTCGGTGACGCCATCGAGCACATCGATCACCAACACGCACACATCGGAGCGCTCGATCGCCTTGAAGCTGCGGTTGATGCCGAAGAACTCCGGCCCGTAATTCACCGAGCGCTTGCGGCGGATGCCGGCGGTGTCGAGGATCTTCCAGGTGTGGCCATCGCGCTCGATGGTGGTGTCGATCGTGTCGCGGGTGGTGCCGCGGATCGGGCTCACAATCGCCCGCTTCTCACCACAGATGGCATTGAGCAGGCTGGATTTGCCCACGTTGGGGCGGCCCACGATGGCCAACTGAATCGGCTCGGCACCCTCCTGCTCAGCGGTGGGGGGCAGGTGCTCCACCAGCTTGTCGAGCAGGTCGCCGGTGCCGGCGCCATGGATGGCGGAAATCGGGTGCGGCTCCCCCAGGCCGAGACTCCAGAACTCCGCCGCCATGGAGAGGCCCGCCTCGGGCGACTCGCACTTGTTCACCGCCAACAGCACCGGCACGTTGTGGCCGCGCAGCCATTCGGCAATCGATTCATCGGCCGCCGTGAGGCCCTGCTGGCCATCGGCAATCACCAGGGCCACGGAGGCCTCCGCCAGGGCCAGGTTGGCCTGCTCGCGGATCTCCGGCAGGAATTCGCTGTCGTCGTCGAACACCAGGCCGCCGGTGTCGACCACGCGGAAATGGCGGTCGCGCCAGAAGCCATCCTGGTAGGTGCGATCGCGGGTGACGCCGGGCTCGTCGTGCACGATCGCCTCGCGGCTGCGGCAGAGCCGATTCACCAGGGTGGATTTGCCCACATTGGGGCGGCCGATGATGGCGACGACCGGCAGAGCCAAGGGGTTATGACAACGACTGTCCTGCCTTGACCCTACAGGCCGGCCCCGGGCGACACCGCAGGCAGCGGAAGCCAAAAACTTTCCGCTGGTCGCAGAATGAGATGCGCTGAGTCTCGCTAAGGGGAGGGTGTCTCTTCCCAGCCGCCCCGGCGGCCACCCGCGATGGTGGAACTGATCGCCGCAATCGTGGTCGACCTCTCCGACCAGAAGCTGTACGCCTACAACAGCCAGCAGGAGCTGGTGCGCACCGTGCTGGTGAGCACCGGCAAGGGGGCCACCCCCACCCCCACGGGGGAAGGCCAGGTGTTCACCAAGGACCGCAGCGTGACCATGCGCGGCCGCGGCTATGTGGCCCCCGGCGTGCCCTGGGCCATGTGCATCACCGAGAACGGCAAGATCTGCATGCACGGCGCGCCGTGGCAGGAGGCCGCCGGCGAAGCCTTTGGGGTGCCCCGCAGCCACGGCTGCATCCGCATCCCCAGCCCCCACGCCCGCTGGCTGTTTGAGAACACCCCCGTGGGCACGCCGGTGAGCATCCAGTCGTAACGGCGGCCCGGCCCGGCCCGCTCAGCGGATCGGCAGATCGCCGGGATGGCCCGCCACCGGATCGGCGGGCTGCGCCAACAGCGGCGGCATCGGCCCCTGCTCCGGCAGGGCTTCGCCCCGCTCCGCCAGGTGGGCCAACAGCCAATTCACGGCGGTGGCCCGGCGGGTGCGCCGCGGGTAGAGCTCACCGATGCGGTAGCCCGCAAACCCCAGCTGCTGCTTGAGCAGCTGCTTGTGCTCCTTGGCGATGGAGCGGGTGAGGGCCACGCTGGCCGGCCGCTCGGCAATCAGCTGGGGGGCCGTGGGGAAGGCCTGCCGCCAGGCGGGTGGCGTGTGCGGACCGGCCGCGCCATCGGGCCCGTACCCCAGGCGCGGCCAGATCAGCTCACACACGAAGCGATCGCTGGTGCGATCGGCCAACACCGCCTCCAGCAGCGCCCGGCTCAGGGGGTGGGCTTCGGGGGCGTTGGCGGCTTCAACGGGGGGCATCGGCCTGGAGTCCGGCAACGGGCGTCCGACAATCAGCCCACCATGATCCACGCCACCCCAACGGCGCCAGCGCCGCTCCACCTGGCCGGCAACGGCAGGCCGCGCCAGCTGCGCTGCCGGGTGCTGCAGTCGCCCCTGGCGGGGGTGAGCGATCGCATCTTCCGCGGCCTGGTGCGGCGCTGGGCGCCCGATGCGCTGCTGTTCACCGAGATGGTGAACGCCACCAGCCTGGAGCTGGGCCACGGCCTGATCAAGGTGGAGGAGCTGGCCAGTGAACCTGGCCCGATCGGGGTGCAGCTGTTTGACCACCGGCCCGCCGCCATGGCCGATGCGGCGCGGCGGGCGGAGGCCGCCGGCGCTTTCCTGATCGACATCAACATGGGCTGCCCGGTGAAGAAGATCACCGGCAAGGGCGGTGGCAGCGGCCTGATCCGCGAGCCGGAGCTGGCGGTGCGCATCGTGGAGGCGGTGGCGGCGGCGGTGGCCATCCCGGTGACGGTGAAAACCCGGCTGGGCTGGTGCGGGCTGGAGCCGGGGGCCGACCGCCAACGGGCCGCCGTGGACTGGTGCCTGCAGCTGCAGGGGGCCGGCGCCCAGCTGCTCACCCTGCACGGCCGCAGCCGCGAGCAGGGCTTCAAGGGCCCGGCCGATTGGGGCGCCATCGCCGCCGTGAAGCGCGCCCTGCGCATTCCGGTGGTCGCCAACGGCGACGTCAACAGCCCCACCGATGCCCTGGCCTGCCTGGCCGCCACCGGCGCCGATGGGGTGATGGTGGGCCGCGGCACCATGGGCGCCCCCTGGCTGGTGGGGCAGATCGATGCGGCCCTCAGCGGCCGCCCCGTGCCCGACACCCCCGGCGCCCTGGAACGGATTGCCCTGGCGGCGGAGCAGCTGCGGGCCCTGGTGGAGGCCCGGGGCGACCACGGCCTGCTGATCGCCCGCAAGCACATGGGCTGGACCTGCACCGGGTTCACCGGCGCCCCGCAGCTGCGCCATGCCCTGATGCGCGCGCCCACCCCGGCCGCCGCCCTAGCGTTGTTGGAGACAGCCGCCAGCCAGCTGGGATGACCGCGCAGCAAGCGCTCCCCTGGCTGCTGCTGCTGTGGCCGCTCTGGCTGAGCCGCCGCCGTGAAGCGGATTGCCCGCTGTGGATGCGGCGCAGCCTGCTGCTGCTGCTCACGCTGCTCAGCCTGCGCTACCTGCACTGGCGCGTCACCGCCAGCCTCAACCTCACCACCCCCCTGGCCTCGGGCCTGAGCGTGGTGCTGCTCCTGGCCGAGGGCTGGCTGCTGCTCAGCGGCCTGCTGCCCTTGCTGCTGGCCTGGCGGCGCTTCAGCGACGGCCGCCCCGAGGCCGACGCCGCCGAGGCCCGCTGGCGGAGCAGCGGTTGGCGGCCGCGGGTGGACGTGCTGATCCCCACCTGCGGTGAACCGCTGCCGGTGCTGGAGCGCTGCCTGCGGGCCTGCAGCCAGCTCAGCTACGGCGAGCGGGAGCTGTGGGTGCTCGATGACGCCGGCCGCCCGGAGGTGGCCGCCCTGGCGGCGCAGCACGGTTGCCGCTACCACCACCGGCCGGAGCGGCGGCACGCCAAGGCCGGCAACCTCAATGCCGGGCTGCAGCTCGGCCGCGGCGAGCTGGTGGCGGTGTTCGACGCGGACTTTGTGCCCCAACGGCACTTCCTGGAGCGCACGGTGGGGCAGCTGCTCGACCCCCGGGTGGGTCTGGTGCAGACACCCCAGCACTTCTTCAACGCCGATCCGGTGATGCGCAACCTGGCCCTGGAGGCCTGGCTGCTGCCGGATGAGGAGAGCTTCTACCGCTGGATCGAACCGGTGCGCAGCGGCTGGCGGGCGGTGGTGTGCGCCGGCACCAGCTTTGTGGTGCGGCGGGCTGCGCTCGAGTCGATCGGCGGCTTTGTGAACGAGGCCATCTCAGAGGACCTGGTGACCGGCATGGCCCTGGCGGCGCGGGGCTGGCAACTGCGCTACCTGGGGGAAAAGCTCAGTGCCGGCCTGGCGGCCGAGACCATGCTCGATTTCGTGCGCCAGCGGCAGCGCTGGGCCTCGGGGACCCTGCAGGCCCTGCGGCTGCGCCAGGGGCCCCTGCGGTTGCGGGGGCTGAGCTGGGGCCAGCGCCTGGCCTACCTGGAGGGGGCGCTGCATTGGTTCAACACCGTGCCGCGGCTGCTGTTGCTGTTGATGCCGCTGTGCATCGGCCTGCTGGGGATCACGCCGGTGCGGCTCACGCAGGCCGCGGTGCTGGAGCTGGTGCTGCCCCTGTGGATCGCCCTGCTGCTCAGCGTGGGCTGGCTCAACCGCGGCAGCCGCCACGCCCTGCTGGCCGATCTGCCCGGGTGGGCCCTGGCCGTGCCCCTGGCCGCCACGGTGGTGGCCAGCCTCTGGGGCCGCGTGCAGCCGTTTCGCATCACCCCCAAACACCGGCTGCAGGGCCATGGGGGCATCGCCCCGGTGCTGGCGCTGCCCCTGGTGGTGCTGCTGGGGCTCAATGGCCTCAACCTGGCGATGATCCTGCGCCATCTGGCCACGGAGCCTGGCAACAACGCCGCGGCCGGCCTGGGGCTGCTCTGGGGTTCCCTCACCCTGCTGGGCCTGCTGGTGGCCCTGCGGGCCTGCCAGGACCCACCCGCCGGCGACCCGACCCCCTGGCTGGGGCTGGCCACCGCCGCAACGCTCACGCTGCGGGATGGCCATAACCAGCCCCACACCTGGCCCGTGCAGGTCTGCGCCTTGAGCGAAGTGGGGGCCGCGCTGCAGGATCCGCCACCCCTGCCCGATGGCTGGCGGCTGGAGCGGCTGCAGCTGCTGGGCAGCGGCGCCAGCCCACTGCCGGCGCTGCCGCTGGAGCCCCAGGCCCCCTCCCCTGGCCGCCTGCTGTGGGCCCGCGATGGCGCGGCCCGCAGCGCCCGCCTGAAACTGGTGGACTGGCTCTACGGCCGCCCCGGCGCCTGGCCCGAACGACCGGCCCCACCGGAATGGCGGGCCCTGCTGGCACTGATGGCGCGGCTGCTCAAGCCGCCGCGGGGGCCACGGCTGAGCCTGGTGCCGCAGCAGCTGGAACCCCCGGCTCAGGGCAGGTGCGCCGCTGGAAATCGCAGCGGTAAATCGCCGGCTTCTGCCAGCTGAGCGGGATCTCCAGCAGATCGCGGCTGCCGGTGATCGCCTGCACCGCCAACAACACCAGGATCAGCACATTGCTGGCCACGTGCAGGCGGCGCCAGCGCAGGTGCTTGGTGATTTCAGGCCGGGCCGCCAGGTTGAACAGCAGCAGGCCCGTGAGCAGCACGCCGCTCCAATAGTGCGAACTCCAGAAGGCCCCGCTGAAGGGGTTGTCAGGCCCGTGAGCAGCACGCCGCTCCAATAGTGCGAACTCCAGAAGGCCCCGCTGAAGGGGTTGTCGGAGAGGCGCCAGATCTCGGGCTGGCTGCCCAAGCCCAGCAGCCCGAGCCAGGTGAGGCCGGTGAAGCTGGCCCGCAGCAACGGTTGTTTGACCCTCAACAGGGCGATCAGGGCCACCAGCGTGCCGGCGGCCACGAGCAGCAGCAGCCCCAGACGCGCCGGCCCACCGGCGAAGGCCACCCCCGGCTCCAGCGCCTTGCTGGCGAAGGAATAAACCAGCGCGATCAGCACCGCCACCACCACGGCGGCGGTGAGCCAGCGGCCGTGGTCCACGTGCTCGCGGGGCACCGGAGCGGGCTGCTTGGTGATCCCCAGGCGTTTCTCCCGCACCAGGATCCCCAGCCGCACCGTGGCACCCATCACCGGGTACACAAACAGGATCACCAGCACCGGATGGAGCAGGGAGAACCAATCGATCGCCGTCATCGGAGCACCTTGTTCACGGCAACACCGCCGGCCAGCCCTGGCGGATCAACAACAACGAAAAATAGGGCTGCTCGGAGGCGGCCACCAGCGCAGCCGGCGCCAGCTGCTGATCGGGCCAACCCACCCGCTGGGCGAACAGGGCCTGATCCAGCAGGCCCCGGGCCTCCAGACAGGTGCGCACCCAGGGCCAGCGGCGCCCCAGCTTGAGCAACGCCAGCACCGTGGCGCCGGCAGCCGCCTGATCCAGCAGCTGCTCCAACTGCTCGGGCGAATCGGGGGTGGGGCGGATCAACAACGCCTCCTGTTGCAACGCCAAGGGCCAGGCCAGCCCCTGGCTGGAGGCCGCCGCCGCCGCCGCCGCCACCGCCGTGATGCCGGGGATCACCCGCAACGGGCAGCCGGGGTGGCGCTGAGCCAGGGCCAGCAGCACGTAGGAACAGCTGGCATAGAGGGAGCTGTCGCCCTCACAGAGCAGCACCACCGCCCGGCCGGCGGCCACCTCCGCCGCCAGGGCATCGGCGGCGGCGTGCCAGGCCAGCTGGCGCGGCTCGGCCTCCACCACCATCGGAAACAGCAAGGGCAGGCGGCGCTGGTGGGCGGCGATCCAGGGCTCGGCAATGCGGGCTGCCATGCCCTCCGCCTCGGCACGGGCCACCGGATAGGCCACCACCGCCGCCGCCTCGATCGCCCGCAGGGCCGCCATGGTGATCAGCTCCGGATCGCCGGGCCCCACCCCCACCAGGGTGAGTCCGGGGGCCGGTGGGGCGGGGGCAGCCGGCACGCGCAGGGGGCGGTTCTGAGCACTTTCTAGGCTGGCCTGGTTCCGCAGAGCCGGCCCCATGAGTCATCTGCAGATCTTTGCCGCAGAAGCCATCGGCCATCCCGTGCCCAGCTTCGCCAGCAACGACGGCTCCTTGATCGCCGCCGAACTGGCGCAACGGGGCATCGGCTTTGAGCGCTGGCCGGCCCGGGCCGCCCTGCCGGCGGCGGCCGCACCGGAGCAGATCCTGGCGGCCTATGCCCCGGAGATCGCCCGGGTGCAGGCCCTGGGCCGGTACCCCACGGTGGATGCGATCCGCATGACGCCGGACCATCCCGACCGGGAGGCCCTGCGCCAGAAATTTCTGGCGGAGCACACCCACAGCGAAGACGAGGTGCGCTTCTTCGTGGAGGGCCGCGGCCTGTTCTGCCTGCACATCGGCGATGAGGTGCTGCAGGTGCTCTGCGAAACCGACGACTGGATCAGCGTTCCCGCCGGCACCAAGCACTGGTTCGACATGGGCAGTGCCCCCCACTTCTGCGCCGTTCGCTTCTTCGACAACCCCGACGGCTGGGTGGCCCAGTTCACCGGGGATGGCATCGCCCAGCGGTTTCCGCTGCTGCCTTGAGCCCTGCAGCCGCCACGACCCCCAGCCGTCATCTGGGGCCCCTGGTGGCTCTGGTGGTCTGCAGCCTGGTGATCGCCGATCGGATCGCCGTGGGGTTGGGGCTGGGGCCCGCCACCGGCACGCTCTGCCTGGCCACCCTGGGCTCGCTGGTGATCGCCACCCAACTGGGGTGGCGCCAGGCGCTGCTCGGCGCGGCGGGGCTGACGTTGCTGGTCATCCCAGCGGTGCTGAGCCAGGGCAACGCCGTGGCCCTCACCGGGCTGATGGCCGGCACGGCCCTGGCGATGGGGTTCACGGCCCGCTGGCAACTGCAACCCACCTACTGGCTGATGGTGGTGAGCCTCTGTGTGCTGATCAGCAACCCCTCCAACAGCGTCGCCCTCCGCGGCAGTGATCTGCCGCGACTGCTCATGGGGCTGGCGCTCTGCTGCGGCCTATCGATCGCGGCGCAGGCCACGCTGCTGGCCGCGGACGGGGGCAGCAGACCCGGGGAGTTGACGGTTCACCACAGCTGGCGGCGCTGCCTGGCCTATGGCCTGCTGTTGACCTCCACCACGGTGGTGACCACACTCCTGGCCCTGGGGGATCACTGGCACATGCGGGGCCTGTGGCTGATGGTCACACCGTTTCTGGTGCTGCGGCCATTCGTGCGGGATGCCTGGAAGGTGGCCCTGCACCGTTCCCTCGGCACCCTGGCGGGGGTGCTGTTGGTCATGGCCCTGGCCGGAGTGTTGCCCCAGGCCCTGCCCCTGCAGGTGCCTGCGGTGCTGTTGGCCACCCTCACGGTGCTGATTGTCAGCCGCCGCGGCCACCCAGCCCTGATGTTGATGGCCCTGACGGCCACGATCGTGCTGTTCGACAGCTCCAGGGCCAACCTGCTCAACATCGCCGACGAGCGGGTGCAGGCCACGGCCCTTGGCATCGCCATCAGCCTGACGGTGATGGCCCTGGCCCATCCGATTGAGCAGCGGCTGGCCCGCCGCCGCCGCGAACCCCCACCGAATGCACCCGCAGGCCGTGGGGGTCGGCCAGGGTCCCGCTGAGGGCCTCGCACTCCAGCTGGGCCAACTGCTGCAGCCGTTCCACCGTGGCCTCGCGGCCGTGGCGCTCCTCGGCGAGCACCCAATAGAGGCCGAAGTGGCGCGCCTCACTGGCCAGCAACGCGCCGTAGAGCTGCCGCAGCTCGGCATCGGCCCCATGGGCCGCCAACAGGGCCATGCGTTCATGGCTGCGGGCTTCGATCAGCCCCGCCACCAGCAGGGCATCGAGCTGGCGCTGCGGCTCCTGACGCCGCACCGCCGCCGCCAGGG
>RHBP01000071.1 GCA_010030955.1 Synechococcaceae bacterium WBB_10_009
AAGAACGTGAGCCTCACCCTGCCCAGCCAGCGGGTGGATCGCTTCGACAGCAACATCGCCCACATCCTGGGGGGCACCCGCAAGGCCGGGCTCACCTTCGCCCCGGAGGCCGGCACCCAGCGGCTGCGCGACATCGTCAACAAGGGGCTCACCGATGCCGAGCTGCTGCGGGGCATCCGCACCGCCATGGAGAGCGGTTACCGCAAGGTCAAGCTCTATTTCATGATCGGCCTGCCGGGGGAAACCGATGCCGATGTGATCGGCATCGCCGACACCTGCCGCTCGCTGCAGCAGCAATGCCGCGACCTGGGGCGTCTGGAGCTGAACCTCACGATCAGCAACTTCACCCCCAAGCCCCACACCCCCTTTCAGTGGCACAGCGTCAGCACGGCTGAATTCCAGCGGCGTCAGCGGCTGCTGCGCGATGCCCTGCGGCCCTTGCGGGGGATCAAAACCAACACCACCGACGTGCGCCTCTCGGCCATGGAGGATTTCGTGGGCCGCGGCGACCGCCGCCTGGCGCCGGTGATCGAGGCGGCCTGGCGCGCCGGAGCCGGGCTGGATGCCTGGTTTGAGGCGGCGGAGCGCACCTACGGCGCCTGGACCAGCGCCATCGAGGCCGCCGGCCTGGGGGGGCGCTACCGCGAGCTGGAGCTGGGGGAATGGAGCGCTGCTGAGGGGATGGGGGCCGCCGACCTGGAGGCCTTCTGCCGGCAGCCGCTGCCGTGGGACCACATCGATTCCGGCGTGGACAAGGCCTGGCTGGCGGAGGATCTGCAGCGCGCCCTGGCGGCCGCCGTGGTGCCCGATTGCTCGTTTGAAGGCTGCAGCAGCTGTGGCGTCTGCGGACCGGAGCTGGGCCACAACGTGGTGGTGCCGCCGCCGCCGATTCCGCCGCAAACGCCGCAGCGCCCCCCCGCCAGCGAACGGGTGCAGCGTTTGCGGTTTTGCTTCAGCAAAACGGGATCGCTCGTGTTGCTCAGCCACCTCGATCTGGTGCGCCTGCTGGAGCGGGCCCTGCGCCGCTCCGCGTTGCCGGTGAGTTTCACCGGCGGGTTTCACCCGTTGCCGCGGGTGCAGTTCGGCCTGGCCCTGCCCCTGGGGGTGGAGGCGCTGGGGGAATGGATGGATGTGGAGTTGGCCCAGCCCATCGCCGCGGAGCGGGCCCGGGCGGCCCTGCAACAGCAGCTGCCGGAAGGCTTTGCGCTGCTGAGCGTCGCGGAGGTGCCGGTGTCTGGCCCCAGCCTCTCCCAGCAGATCGTGGCTTCGAGCTGGCAGCTGGCGCTGCAGCCGCTCGCGGCCCCGGCGCCGGCGGCGGCGGCCTGGCGGGGGGCCGCCGCAGCGTTGCTGACGGCCGAGAGCTGGATCTGGCACGACACCGACAAAAAGGGTCGCCCCCGGCAACGGGATTGCCGCCCCTTCCTGCAGGAGCTGGAGCTGCTCCTGACCGACCAGCCGGGCCTTCAACCCGCCGCCATCACCGTGCAGTACAGGGCCCTGGTGGACCCCACCGGCCGCAGCCTCAGGCCCGAGCAGCTCCAGCACTGGTTTGCCACGGTGTTGGACGTGCCCCTGGAGTTGCGCCAGTTGCGGCGCCTGGCCCTGCACCTGGCACCGGCCCAGGACCATCCCAATCAGCCGTGCTAATTTCAGTTCAGACGGCAGATCTGCGGCCTGATTATTGGCTCGCCGGATCGCTCTCCCAGTCTTGTTCAGTTCGGCCAGTCACGACCTGATCGCGTTTCGATCCCGTCGCTCCGATTCCGTCGAATCGATTTCAAGGCCCGGAGGAGTGTCCGCAACAGCTTTCTTGAATTCATTTCCTGAAAGCGGTCCGTTGCGGTTCCGTTAAGACGGACACCTCTGCTGGTTTCCGCGCCCAATCGCCATAGGCCGCCAGCTGGCTGCCGGCCTATGGCCCTGGCCTTGACCCTTGCTCTTGGCCCACAGCCAACCCCACGCCGCATGGTTTGCCGCCCCCCTCTGGGGCGGTTCAGGCGTTGTTTCTCCCATCCGCAACTCCACGCCCCTGGGAACCCCCCGGGGCCCATTCCTCGGCACAGCCCCGGCAGGATCCAGCCCCCGTTGCGGTTCACCCGTCCCGACCTGCCCCCGGCAGGTCATCCTCTGACCTTCCATGCCCCAACAGATCGTCATCGCTGAGCAGCTGCGGATCGCCGCGGTGCTCACCGACGACCGCGTTGATGAACTTGTGGTGGCCCAGGGCCGCTACCAGATCGGCGATGTGTACCTCGGCACCGTGGAAAACGTGCTGCCGGGCATCGATGCCGCCTTCGTGAACATCGGCGAAGGCGAAAAGAACGGCTTCATTCATGTCACCGACCTCGGCCCGCTGCGGCTGAAGAAGGGCACGGTGGGCATCACCGAACTGCTCGAACCGCGCCAAAAGGTGCTGGTGCAGGTGATGAAGGAGCCCACCGGCACCAAGGGCCCCCGCCTCACCGGCAACCTCAGCCTCCCCGGCCGCTTCCTGGTGCTGCAGCCCCACGGCCAGGGGGTGAACATCTCGCGGCGGATCAATGCCGAGAGCGAGCGCAACCGCCTGAGGGCCCTGGGGGTGCTGATCAAGCCCCCGGGTGCCGGCCTGTTGGTGCGCACCGAGGCCGAAGGGGTGAGCGAGGAGCAGCTGATCGACGACCTCGAGGCGCTGCTGCGCCAGTGGGAGGCGATTCAGACCGCCGCTGAAACCGCCAGCCCGCCGGTGCTGCTCAACCGCGACGAAGACTTCATCCATCGCATCCTGCGCGACCACATCAACCCCGAGGTGGTGCGGATCGTGGTGGATTGCGCCGATGGCGTCTCCCGAGTGCAGGCGTTCCTGGGGGCTGACCAAGGGCAGGTGCAGGTGGACCTCCACCCCGAGCCGGCGGAGATCCTGGAGCAGTTCAAGGTCAACGCCGCCATCCGTGATGCGCTCAAGCCCCGGGTGGATCTGCCCTCCGGCGGCTACGTGATCATCGAGCCCACCGAGGCCCTCACGGTGATCGACGTCAACTCTGGCTCGTTCACCCGCTCGGCCAACGCCCGTGAAACGGTGCTGTGGACCAACACCGAGGCGGCCACGGAAATCGCCCGCCAGCTCAAGCTGCGCAACATCGGCGGTGTGGTGATCATCGACTTCATTGACATGGAGTCGCGCCGCGATCAGCTGCAGGTGCTGGAGCACTTCACGGCCGCCGTGCGCCACGATTCGGCCCGCCCCCAGATCGCCCAGATCACTGAGCTGGGCCTGGTGGAGCTCACCCGCAAGCGCCAGGGCCAGAACATCTATGAGTTGTTTGGCCGCGCCTGCCCCAGCTGCGGTGGCCTTGGCCACGTGGCGGTGCTGCCCGGCAAGGACAGCCTGCAGCCCCTGGCGGCCGCCCCTGGCCTGGTGCGTTCCGCCGCTTCGGCCCGTGCTGAGGTGTACAGCCCCAGCGGTGCCGCAGAAAGCTCCGGCGGCCGCCGCCGCCGCGGAGGCCGCGGAGGCCGCAGCGCCGCTGAGCTGGCGGAGCTGCCCCCCCTCAGCGATGGCCTCAACGGCACCGTGGCCGGCCACTCCCACGAGGCCGCCCTCGATGCCGCCGAGCCGGCACCGCGCCGGCCGGATGCTGAGCTGGTGGCCGTTCCCATGCAACCCGAGCAGGAGCTGGTCTATGGCTGGCTGGGCCTCAATCCCGCCCTGCTGCTCGACCCCGTGCCCAGCACCGACAACCTGGTGGTGCGGGTGGTGCGGCCCGGCGACGACGCCGAGGCCGTGTTGGAGGAGGCCCGTCAGCAGCTGGCGGCCGCCGGTCCGCGCCGCCGCCGCCGCGGCCGTGGTGGCCAGGCCGCTGAGGCCGGCTCCGAGCCGCCCATGGCCATCTCTGTGGCCGACGTGGCCCCCGAACCCCTGCCGGTGACGGTGGAGATCACCCCGCTGCCCGTGAGCCTGCCCCCCGAGCTGGCCGACGAGGCGGCGCCCGCGGCCAATGGCCGCGCCACCCGCAACACCCGCAGCCGCTCCCGCGCCGGCGCCACCCCGGCGGCGGCCGTCACCGTGACCGAGCCGGTGCTGGCGTCTGAGCCCGTGGCTGCCCCGGCGGATGCGGCCTCCGAACCCGACGACGACAGCGGTGAACCGCGCCGCCGCCGCCGCCGTTCCTCGGCGGCGGTCTGAGCCGATGGCCACCCCGCTGGGCGCAGGCCTGCGCTGCGCCGGGGTGGATGAGGTGGGCCGCGGCTGCTGGTACGGCCCGGTGTTTGCCGCCGCCGTGATCCTGCCCGCCGCCGGCCGTGCGCCGCTGGCGGCCGCGGGCCTCACCGACAGCAAGGCCCTCACGCCCAAGCGCCGGGCCCGGCTGGTGCCATTGATTGAGCAGCACGCCGACAGCTGGGCCCTGGGGCAGGCGTCCGCCCGGGAGATCGATGCGGTGGGGATCCGCGCCGCCACGGAGCGGGCCATGCTGCGGGCCCTGCAACGGCTGCCGGCTCCGCCGCCCCAACTGGTGCTCGTGGATGGGGTGCTGCCCCTGCGGCTATGGCCGGGCCCCCAGCGCACGGTGGTGCGCGGTGACAGCCAGTGCCTGGAGATCGCCGCCGCCAGCGTGCTGGCCAAGCAGGCACGCGACGCCTTGATCCATCGGCTGGCCCGCCGCCACGGCGGCTATGGCCTGGAGCGCCATGCTGGCTACGGCACGGCCCTGCACCGGGCGGCACTGCTGGAGCTGGGCCCCACGGCGCTGCACCGCCGCTCGTTTCTGGGCAAGGTGCTTACGGCGTCTGCCGCTGCCACTGATCAAAGTCGCTGAGCAACTGCTGGCCCACCCGGGTTTTGATGCCCAGCAGGATCCCGGACAGCAGCGAGCGGCCCGTGGCCTCCAGCACCCCCACCGGGATCAGCTTCAGCAAGCTGGGCTGGCTCACGCTCACCGCCAGCGTGGCTTCACCGTGGAGGCCGGCGGCGTCCGCCTCCAACCACGAGTGCAGGGTGAGCTGGAAGTCATCCACCAGCCCGAGCCCCTCCAGGTCGCAGTCCACCGCCTCCAGCTCGATGCGGTTGGGGCTGCGGCGGGCCACCAGATCCACCACGGGCTGGATCTGCAGCTGGAACACCTGCAGGCGCGTCACCGTGTAGCGGTAGCGGCCATCCCCGAGGCCGCTGAGCTGCTGGGGCTCAAGCAGGGCGCCGATCACCCGCTCCTCGTCGTTGAGGTAGGCCCCCAGGCGCTCGGCATGGTGCTTCACCGGCAGCTGCAACGCTTGGCTGGCGCTGAAGGCCAGGGGCATCGAGGGGTGGCCGGGGCGCCATGATCCTAAGCAGCACGGCCTGTTCTGCCCCCATGCGCATCGCCTTTCTCGGCCCGGCCGGCACCTACGGCGAGCAGGCGGCCCAGCGGCTGGCGGCCCTTGAGCAGATCACGGCCCCCGAGCTGGTGCCCCAGGTGGGCATCCGTGCGGTGGTGAAGGCCCTGGCCGATGGCCACTGCGAGGCGGCTGTGGTGCCGGTGGAAAACTCCGTGGAGGGGGGCGTCACCGCCTGCCTCGATGCCCTCTGGGAGCATCCGGAACTGCGGGTGGCCCGGGCCCTGGTGCTGCCGATCCGCCATGCGCTGTTGGGCAGTGGCCCGCTCGAGGGCATCAGTGAGGTGCTCTCCCACCCCCAGGCCCTGGCGCAGTGCAGCCAATGGTTGGCGGAGCACCTGCCCACCGCCCTGCAGCTGCCCACCAGCTCCACCGCCGAGGCGGCGCGCATGGTGGCGGGCAGCCGCTTTCGTGCGGCCATCGCATCACGCCAGGCGGCCCAGGAGCACGGGCTCCAGGAGCTGGCCTACCCGATCAACGATGTGCCCGGCAACTGCACCCGTTTTCTGCTGCTGCGCCGCGGTGCGCGCAGCCTCGATGGGCCCCTGGCCAGCCTGGCCTTTTCGCTGCACGCCAACCAGCCCGGGGCACTGCTGCAGGCCCTCAGCTGCTTTGCCCAGCTCGCCCTCAACATGAGCCGCATTGAATCGCGCCCCTCCAAGCGGGAGATGGGCGAATACATCTTTTTCGTGGATCTGGAGTTGCCCCAGGGCCCGGAGCCCCTGCAGCAGGCCCTGCGGCAGCTGGAGCCCCTCTGCGAGCACCTGGCGGTGTTCGGGGCCTACCCGCTCACCCAGCTGGAGGCCCCCTAGGGGCCAGGCTTGCGGGCCCGGAACACGCCGAACTGCATCATCCCGGTGGCAAAGCCCCAGTGCATGAGCAGCAGGGTGGGGGTCTCACGCAGGCCCAGCACCAGCGCCCGCGGCCCCAGGCCCAGCACCGCCAGCGGCCGCCGGATGCCCTCCAGGATCGAATCGATCCAGGAGGGCAGGGTGGCGCGGCTCCAATCGCCTGTCTCCACCTGCAGGCCGTTGCCCCAGGGGCTGGCCTCCAGGTGGCGGCGGAAGCCGGGGATGCTGGCGAATTCCGGATGGGCCCATTGCACCAACAGTTGGTGCATCACCCGCCGCTCCAGCCAGGAGAGCGGTTTCACGGCCGCATCACGCTGGTTCCAATCGGCCACGGTCAGCAGGCCGCCGGGCTTGAGCACCCGCAGCAGTTCATCGGCGAAGCGCTGCTTGTCGGGCATGTGTGGCCCGGCCTCCACGGTCCACACCGCATCGAAGCTGGCGTCCTCAAGCTCCAGGGCCAGGGCGTCCATCACCGCAAAGCGGCAGGGGAGGCCGGCGGGGGTGAGCTGCCGGGCCCGCTCGATCTGGCCGGGGCTGATGCTGATGCCCAGCACCTCGAAGCCGTAGTCGCGGGCCAGGATCCGGGCGCTGCCGCCGATGCCGCAGCCCACATCGAGCACCCGGCTGCCGGGGGGCAGCTGATCGAGCCCGCTCCAGCGCACCAGCTCGTGCACAAAGTCCACCTTGGCCTGGCGGAAATCACGGCGCTGTGGCGGCTCGCCGTAGTGCCCCAAGTGCACGTGCTCACCCCAGAGGCGCTCCAGCAGCTGGTCATCGGTCCAGCGGTCGTAGGCCTCCGCCACGCTGGCGGTGCTGGCGAAGGCGCGGTCACGGCGGGCCCAGATCAGCAACCCCAGGGCGAGCGCCGCCGCCGCCAGCAGGGTGAGCACAAGCAACGTGGAGAGCAAGGCTCAGCGCTCCGCGTCGTCGTCGTTGGTCTGCAGATCGCGGAACGTGTCCTGCAGCACGGTGCGGGCCGCCAGGTGCCGGCGGGTTTCATCCAGCAGCTCGAATTCCTGTTGCAGCCGCTCGTGGGTGTCGGTGATCTCCAGCAGGGCCTGCTGCTGGTCGGCCACCGGCCCCCCCAGGTGGGAGCCGATCCAGAAGGAGAGTTCCCGCGGCAGGTCGGGCAGGTCGTTGGGCAGGGAGGTGGGTTTGCCCATCAATTTGCCGGTGAGCTCCACCACATCCCGCAGGGCGCTGGTCACCTCGGAGGCCAGTTGGCTGAGGGCGTCGTGGTTGCCGGGTTGGTCGTCTTCAATCCAGCTCACCAGGCCCACCTTGAAGGGGGCTTCGCGCACCACCTCCAGCAGGCGAAAGCGCTGCTGGCCGAGGGTCACGATGTTGCTGCGGTCGTCGGACTGGGTCTGGCACTGGAGGATTTCGGCGCAGCAGCCCACCTCCGCCATGGCCCCCTCCTGGGGGTCCCAGCGCACCACCCCAAAGCGCCGATCGCTCTCGAGCACCGTGCGCAGCATCATGCGGTAGCGCGGCTCGAAGATGTGCAGCGGCAGCACCTCTTGGGGGAACAGCACCACATCCGGCAGCGGGAACAGTGGCAGTTCGCGCACGGCCAGTTGGGTCACGTCGTCGAGGTCCGGCTGAGGGGTTGGAGTTGGCAGATCCTAGGCATCGCAAGGGCTGGCCGTGCCCAGCAAAAAGCCCGCCGATGGGCGGGCTGAGGGCATCTGGGCCTCGGTGCATCCAGCTGCGGAGGCACCCGGGGTTCGGGGGTATGGGGCTGAAGCGGTGCTTCAGAGCTTCACTTCGATGTCCACACCGCTCGGCAGATCGAGCTTCATCAGCGCGTCGATGGTCTTGGCCGAGGGGCTGTAGATGTCGATGATCCGGCGGTGGGTGCGGGTTTCGAAGTGCTCGCGGGAGTCCTTGTCCACGTGGGGCGAGCGCAGCACGCAATAGATCTTGCGCTTGGTGGGCAGGGGGATCGGGCCGATCGCGGTTGCAGCGGTGTGGTCGGCCGTTTCGATGATTTTTTCGCAGGAGAGATCGAGCATGCGGCGGTCAAACGCCTTCAGGCGGATGCGGATCTTCTGCTGAGCGATGGCAGTGGACATGGCAAGGGTGTGAAACGGGGGGCGGACGGTCCGTCAGCGGAGCTGAGGAACGCCTGGAGCAGCTGGATTGTCGAGGTGCGGTTGGGGTGAAGGGTTGCCCCTCCACCCCTGAACCTAGATCACGGCCGAAGCCGCCTCAGGCTCACTCGATGATCTTGGA
>RHBP01000072.1 GCA_010030955.1 Synechococcaceae bacterium WBB_10_009
GGGGTGGGGCCGGCTGGGGCGGGAGAGGAATTCCGGGTGGTACTGGCAGGCGGTGAAGAAGGGGTGGTCCTTGAGTTCAATCAGCTCCACCAGGCGGCCATCCGGTGAGGTGCCGCTGATCTCGTAGCCCGATTCGAGGAACAGGTTGCGGTAGGCGTTGTTGAACTCGTAGCGGTGGCGGTGGCGCTCATACACCACCTCATCGCCGTAGAGCCGCTGGCCCAGGGTGCCCGGCGTCAGCCGGCAGGGGTACACACCGAGGCGCATGGTGCCCCCCAGGTCCACCACGTCCTGCTGCTCCGGCAGCAGGTGGATCACTGGATGGGGGCTGTCGGCATCCAGTTCGGCGCTGGTGGCGCCGGCCAGGCCGGCCTGGTTGCGGGCCCACTCGATCACGGCGCACTGCATCCCCAGGCATAGCCCCAGGAAGGGCACCCGCTGCTCGCGGGCCCAGCGGATCGCCGCCACCTTGCCATCCACGCCGCGGTTGCCGAAGCCGCCCGGCACCACCACCGCATCCATGCCCCGCAGCAGGGCATCGGGCCCCTGCTCCTCGATCTGCTCGGCGCAGATCCAGTGCAGGTCGAGGGCGGCATCGCGGTCGATGCAGGCATGGCGGAGTGCCTCCACCACCGACAGGTAGGCGTCGTTGAGCTGCACGTATTTGCCCACCAGCGCCACCTTCACCGCCGGGCCGGGGTTGCGCAGTTTGGCCACCATGCCGGCCCAGAGGGCCATGTCGCTGTCGTGGTCCGCCAGGCCCAGCAGGTCGAGCACCTCGCGGCAGAGGCCCTCCTGCTCCAGGCTGATGGGCACGGCGTAGATGCTGTCGGCGTCGAGGGCCTGGATCACCGCCCGCTTGGGCACGCCGCAGAAGCCGCCGATCTTGGCCTTGAGGTCTTCGCTGATGCTGCGGTCGCTGCGGCACACCAGCACATCGGGCTGGATGCCGATGGAGCGCAGCTCCTTGACGGAGTGCTGGGTGGGCTTGGTTTTGAGCTCGCCCGCTGAGGCAATAAAAGGCACAAGCGTCAGGTGAACAAAGCAGCAGCTGCCGCGCCCCAAACGCAAACTCATTTGCCTTGCCGCTTCCAAAAAAGGCAAGGACTCGATGTCGCCTACAGTACCCCCGATTTCTACGATGGCGACTTGGGCCGCCTGGCCATCATCGAGCACGGCGCCGCGCTCAATAAAAGACTGGATTTCGTTAGTGATGTGCGGGATGACTTGATCGCCGCGGCGCTCCTTGTTGATCACCGATTGGTAGATCGAGCCGGTGGTCACGCTGTTGAGGCGCGACATCGCGGTGTCGGTGAAGCGCTCGTAGTGGCCCAGGTCGAGGTCGGTCTCGGCGCCGTCTTCGGTGACGAACACCTCGCCGTGCTGGTACGGGCTCATCGTGCCCGGATCCACGTTGAGGTACGGGTCGAGCTTGAGGATCGAAACGCTGTAGCCACGGCTCTTCAGCAGTCGTCCGAGGCTGGCGGCCACGATGCCCTTGCCAATGCTGGACACCACGCCACCGGTCACAAAGACGAACTTGGCCATGGCATCAGCAGCGACCCTTCAATCTACCGGGCCCCTCCAGGGGGCAGGGCTCGCCCAGGTCGCTGTCCAGGCTGGGCAGGTAATCGTGCACGCGGCAGCGCCGCTGGGGCTGGCGCAGCTTGAGCAGGGCGCGGCATTCGATCTGGCGCACCCGCTCCCGCGACAGCCGCAGGCCGGCGCCGATTTCGGAGAGGGTCTGGGGCTGGTCGTCCTCCAGGCCGTAGCGCAGCCGGATCACCGCCGCTTCGCGGTGGGTGAGCTCCGCCAACAGGGCCTCCAGATCGTCGTGCAGCTGCTCGCGGGTGAGTTCCTGTTCCGGGGTGGCGTGGCTGTCCTCCAGCAGTTCGCTCAGTTCGGTGTCCTGCTCACGGCCCACCCGGGTGTCGAGCGAGACGGCCCGCGGCACCCGCATCAGGGTGAGCCGCACCACCTCTTCGCTGAGCCCCAGCCGCTGGGCCAGGTCGGCCACGGAGGCCAGCCGCCCATGCTCCGCCGCGATCTGGCGCTGGGCTTTCTTGATGCGGTTGAGCTTCTCGGTGACATGCACCGGCAGCCGGATCGTGCGGCTCTGGGTGGCGATGGCGCGGGTGATGCCCTGGCGGATCCACCAGTAGGCGTAGGTGCTGAAGCGGAAGCCGCGGGTGGGGTCGTACTTCTCCACGGCCCGCTCCAGGCCCAGGGTGCCCTCCTGCACCAGATCCAGCAGCTCCATGCCCCGCTGCTGGTACTTCTTGGCCACCGCCACCACCAGCCGCAGGTTGGCCTGGATCATGCGGTCGCGGGCGCGGCGGCCCTGGTGCAGCGCCTGCTTCAGGGCGGCCACCTCCAGGCCGCTCTGCTCCGCCCACAGCTGTTGCCCCTGCCGCAGCCGCTCCCGCAGGGCGGCGGGCTCCAGGCCGCAGTGCTGCGCCCATTGCACCTGGGTGGGGGTGTGCCCGAGCTGGGAGCCCAGCCGCTGCCGCCGCTCCTCCAGCTGGATCAGCTCCGCCAGGGGCGGGCAGTCCTGGGCCCGTTGCCGGCGCTCCTGCAGCAACCGTTCCCGCTGCTGCACCTGGCGGGCCAGGGTGAGTTCCTGCTCGTGGCTGAGCAGGTCCACGCGGCCGATGTCCTGCAGGTAAAGGCGCACCAGGTCGCTGCTGGAGCGTCGCTGGCTGGCCTTGGCGGGGTTTGCCTTGGCGGGGCCTTGGTGGGTGGCGGAGGCGCGGGGCAAGCCCACTCCCGGAGACAACGCCCCCAGCCTCGGGTCTCATCTGAGACACAGCCGGAAATGACTGGTTTGTGTTCGGGTTCTGCCGGGCTGGAGTTGTCCGGGGCTACGCCTCGGCGTCGTCCACCCAGGTGCTGGCCACGTGCAGCTCCTCCAGCTGCTGGGGGGCCACGCCGCCGGGGGCGCCGGTCATCAGGCAGCGGGCCTGCTGGGTTTTGGGGAAGGCGATCGTGTCGCGGATCGACTCCTCGCCCGCCAGCAGCATGACCATCCGATCCAGGCCGAAGGCCAGGCCGCCGTGGGGTGGGGCGCCCATGTCGAGCGCCTCCATCAGGAAGCCGAACTGCCGGTTGGCCTCCTCCAGGGGCAGGCCCACGGTTTGCAGCACCTGCCGCTGCAGCGCCGAATCGTGGATGCGCAGGGAGCCACCGCCGAGTTCGAGGCCGTTGAGCACCAGGTCGTAGGCCTGGGCGCGGGCCGTGGGCAGGGTGTCGGCCCAGGCGGCGGGGTCGCTGCCGAGGTCGTCGCTGTTGGGGGCACAGAAGGGGTGGTGCAGCGCCTCGTAGCGGTTTTCGCCCTCGTTGAACTCGAACATCGGGAAATCCACCACCCAGAGGAAGTTCCACTGGTCGTTGTCGCGGTCGGGCTGCACCAGGCCCAGCTCCTTGGCCAGGTACTGGCGTACCCGATCGAGGGCCTTGTTCACCGTGGCGGTGTCGCCGGCGCCAAAGAGCAGCAGGGTGCCGGGTTCGGCGCCGGTGCGCTCCAGCAGTTCGGCTTTTTTGGCGTCGCTGAGGTTGTCCTTGATGGCGCCGATGGTGTCGATCTCACCGCCTTCGCGCACGCGGATGAAGGCCAGGCCACCGGCCCCGGCCTTCTGGGCCTCGCTGAACACATCGCCACCGGGCTTGATGCGCACGTTGCTCACGGCGTCGTTGCCGCCGGGCACGGCGATCACCTTCACGGCGCCGCCGGCGGCCACGGCCCCGGAGAACACCTTGAAGCCCATGTCGGCCACCAGGTCGCTCACGTTGGTGAGCTCCATGCCGTAGCGGGTGTCGGGGCGGTCGGTGCCGTAACGCTCCATGGCCTCATGCCAGGTGAGCCGCGGGAAGGGGCGGGGCAGCTCGATGCCCTTCACGGCCTTCCAGATGGCGGCGATCAGGGCTTCGTTGAGCTCCAGGATCTGCTCCTGGTCCATGAAGCTCATCTCCATGTCCAGCTGGGTGAATTCCGGCTGGCGGTCGGCCCGCAGGTCTTCGTCGCGGAAGCAGCGGGCCACCTGGTAGTAGCGCTCGATGCCCCCCACCATCAGCAGCTGCTTGAACAACTGGGGCGATTGGGGCAGGGCAAACCACTCGCCGCCGCAGACCCGCGAGGGCACCAGGTAGTCGCGGGCGCCCTCGGGGGTGGAGCGGGTGAGCACGGGGGTCTCCACCTCGATGAAGCCCTGGTCTTCGAGGAAGCGGCGCGCGGCCTGGATGGTCTGGGCGCGCAGGCGCAGGTTGCCGTTCATGCGCTCGCGGCGCAGGTCGAGATAGCGGTGGCGCAGCCGCAGCTCCTCGCGGGTGTTTTCTTCGTCGTGCACCGACACGGGGAAGGGCAGGTTGCCCTTCACGCCGTTGAGCACGGTGATGGCGCTGGCCAGCACCTCCACGCGGCCGGTGGCCAGCTTGTCGTTGATGGCGTCGGCGGGGCGCTGCCGCACCGTGCCCTCCACCTGGATCACGGTTTCGTTGCGCAGGTGCTCCGCCACGGCGAACATCGCGGCGCCGTTGTCGGGATCCACGGTGATCTGCACGCTGCCGCTGCGGTCGCGCAGGTCGATGAAGATCACGCCGCCGTGGTCACGGCTGCGGTCCACCCAGCCACACAGCTGCACGGCCTGGCCGGTGGCGCCTTGGCGCAGGTCGCCGCATCCGTGGCTGCGCATGCTGAGGGGGAGAAGCAATCGGCGATTGTCCCACCCGGGGCTGCGGCGCCGAGCTGTGGCGGCGTCAGCGCCGGTAAAAGGGCCGTTTCACTACCTGGGCGGGCTCCAGCCGGCCGCGGATCTCCACCGCCAGGGTGGTGCCGAGCTTGGCGTGGGCGGCCGGCACGCTGGCCAGGGCGATGCCCGCCTCCAGGCAGGGCGACCAGCCCCCACTGGTGACCGCACCGATGGGGCTGCCGCCCGCCAGCACCGGGTAGCCGTGGCGGGGGATGGCCCGGCCCTGCAGCTGCAGCCCCACCAGGCGGCGGGGGGCGCCGGCGGCGGTTTGCGCCTCCAGCACCTCCCGGCCGATGAAGGCCTTGGGCATCTCGAGGTGCACCAGCCAGCCGAGCCCCACCTCCAGCGGGGTGGTGCTGGCATCCATGTCGTTGCCGTAGAGGTGCATGGCCGCCTCCAGGCGCAGGGTGTCGCGGGCGCCGAGGCCGCAGGGCTGCACCCCCTGCTCCAGGCAGTGCACCCACAGGGCCCGGCCGGCGTCAGCGGTGAGCAGCAGCTCGAAGCCGTCCTCCCCCGTGTAGCCCGTGCGCCCCACGAAGGCGTCGCCGATGCCCGCGAGGCTGAGCGTGCGGTGGCCGAAGCGCGGCAGGCCGGCGAGGCTCTCGCCGCAGAGCTGCTCCAGCCGTTGGGCGGCCTCGGGGCCCTGCAGGGCCAGCAGCACACCACCGCCCTTGTGGTCGGCCACGGCGATGCCGGCGGGCTCCAGCTGGCTGCGCAGCCAGGCGGTGTCCGCCTCGGCGCAGGCGGCGTTGATCACCAGCAGCAGCTCGTGGCTTTGGAGGTCGTCCCGCCAGCCCCGGTCGTAAACGATCAGGTCGTCGCGGATGCCGCCCCGGTCGTTGAGCAGCACCGTGTAGCAGGCCTCACCGGGGCCGATGCGGAACAAATCGGTGGGCACCAAGGCCTGCAGCGCGTCCTTGGCGCCGGGCCCCAACAGCTGCAGCACCCCCATGTGGGAGATGTCGAACAGGCCGCAGCGCTCGCGCACGGCCCGGTGCTCCTCCAGCAGGCCGGCAAATTGCACCGCCATCTCCCAGCCGGCGAAGGGCACCAGGCGCCCCCCCGCTGCGCGGATCTCCGCATGCAGGGGGGTGCGCTGCAGGGGCTGGGGGGCGTCCATGGCGCTGGGGCAGGGGCCCGGATCCTATGGAGGGTGGCGCGGCGGTGGGTGGCGGCCCACGCCCGTTCCCTTCCGATCGGCTTCCAGATCGGGAAGAGATCCCGCAGCTTCGGGGATCCCCCTGGTGGCGGTGCGCCGGCGTGATTACGTTGGGCGACCCCAGGCCCTCCCCATGGGCAACCGACCCTGCTGCCGCAGCTGCCGCCACTGCGCCCCACCGAACGGGGCCCAGCTGGGCTGGTGCCAGCTGCGCAAGTTGCCGATCCATGGGGATCTGGCCTCGGAGCTGTGGTGCCACCACTGGACCGCCCGGCCCCCTCGGCTGCCCCTGAGCCCCGATGGCGGCAGCCTGGTGGTGGAATCGAGCAACCGTCAGCTGGCCCTGGCGGACGTGCTGGAAAGTTGAAGGCAACCTGAAATTTTCAGGTTTGGGGGCTGGGGTGTGTTGCCCGTTGCCGCAGCTGCGGGAGAACGGTGACAGGCTGAAACCACAGTCCGCGACGGGGGGCGCGTTGTCGATGGCCACAATCAGCACCGCTCCCACGCCGATCGAGCTGATGTCCACCCAGGTGGACAGCGAAACCGTGGTGTTCCCCACCGGCTCGGCGATCTTTCGATCCGGCCAGCCCGCCGATGCCATCTACGGCGTGCGTCGCGGCATCGTGGAGGTGATCAACGCCTCCGGCGACAAGCTTTGCTACCGCGCCGGTGAGCTGTTCAGCTACGAAGACGTGATCTGGAAGGACGGCGCCCACCGCTGCGATGCGGTGGCCCGCACCCCGGTGGAGCTGGTGCGGCTGGATCGGCTGTGCTTCCTCAACCTGCTGCACAACCACCCCACCCTGGCGGTGCAGCTGATTGGCCAGCAGCACGAGCGCCTGCGGGAGCAGCGGGCTAGCGGCACCTGCGCCTACTAGCGATCCAGCAGGAACAGCAGGCTGCGCACCACCTTGGCCGCCAGCACGCTGCTGACGCCGGAGGGGTCGAGCATGGGGGCCAGTTCCACCACGTCGGCCGCCACCAGGTTGTGGTGGCGCAGCTCCTCCACCAGGGCGGCGAAATCCCGCCACAGGAAGCCGCCGGGTTCAGGGGTGCCGGTGCCGGCCATCACCGCCGGATCAAACCAGTCAAGGTCGACGGTGAGATAGATCGGTTGGCCGCGCAGGGGCCGCAGCGCCTCGGCCATGGCCTCGATGGCCACCAGCCGGCCGCTGTGCCGCAGTTCGCGGAATTCATCGCCGGTGCCGCTGCGGATGGCGATCTGCAGCAGCCGTTGGCTGGGCAGCACCTCCAGGCAGCGGCGCATGGCGCAGGCGTGGCTGTGCTGGGCCCCCAGCCATTCGTGGCGCAGGTCGGCGTGGGCATCGAGCTGCACCAGCACCAGCTCGGGGTGTTGGGCGGCCACGGCGGCCACCGCACCGGAGCTGATCGAGTGTTCGCCGCCGAGCATCAGCGGCTTGAGCCCCAGGGCCAGCACCGCTTCGGTGGCCCGGCGCACGGCGGCCACCACCGGTTCGGGGGCGCCAAAGGGGATGTCCACGGCCCCCAGGTCGGCCACCGCCAGCTGCTCGAGGTCGCGGTCCAGCTGCGGGCAGTAGCTCTCCAGGCCGCTGCTCACCTCGCGGATGGCGGCAGGGCCGAAGCGGGTGCCGGGGCGGAAGGAGGTGGTGCCGTCGTAGGGCACGCCGAACAGGCCGACGCGGCACCCCGCCGGATCACGGCGACTGGCCATGTAGATGGCGCCGTCGGTGTCAAACAGCTCGCTCATCGTCAGGGTCGGTTGTGGAGCGCTGGCGTTCCTTCAGCTTCTCAGCTGGCCGCCAGCTCCCGCTCGATCGCCGCCGGGATGGCTTCAAACGCACCGTTCTGCCAGCGAGGGCTCCAGATCTCACAGCCGGGGGCCACAGCGGCGGCCCGCTCCCCATCGGGATACCGGTAGCGGGGGCCATCGACGGCGGCAAAGGTCCAGCTCCACCAGCCGCTGGGGTACATGGGCACCCAGCCGTAGAGCGGTTCGGCGTGGCCGAACACCTGCCGCAGCAGCTGCACCATCTCGAGGTGCACGGCGCGGAACGCCTCGGGCGATTCGCTCTGGGTGGCGAACACGCCACCGGGCCGCAGGATGCGGCGGCAGTGCTCAAAGAAAGCCCGGTTGAACAGCCCCTCGGCCGGGCCTGCGGGGTCGGAGCCGTCGACGATCACCACGTCATAGCTGGCGTCTGGGGCTGCGGCGGCCCAGGCGATGCCGTCGCCCACCGTCAGGTGAAAACGCGGGTCGCTCCAGCAGCCGGCCCCCAGGCTGGGCAGGTGCTCCTGGCTCCACTGCACCACCAGGCCATCGATCTCGACCATGTCGAGGTGCTGCACGCCGCTGTGGCGCAGGCACTCGCGGGCGGTGCCGCCGTCGCCGCCGCCGATCACCAGCACCCGCTCGATGCGCTCGGCGCCGCACAGGGC
>RHBP01000073.1 GCA_010030955.1 Synechococcaceae bacterium WBB_10_009
TGCTGCACCAGCGGGCTGCGCTTGGCGGAGAGCTTCTCCAGGTCGCGCAGGTTGAGGGTGACGCCGCCGATCATGAATTCCCAGCGCCACTCGAGCGTTTCGCCCAGGGTGAAACCGCGGGATTTCTCCGGCAGCTCGGCGGTGATCGCCAGGCCCAGGCGGCTGGCCAGCCCCCCCGAGAGGCTGGCGGGCAGGATCACCCCCACGCCCACATCGCGCAGGCGGGCCGCGGCGGTGCGCACCAGCACAAAGGCTTCCGCCGGGGTGAGTTGCATCGCCTCCGGCGTGGCGGCATCGAGGCCGCGCTCGATCGGCTCAAACGCCAGCAGCGCCCGCCCCAGGCCCTCCAGCAGCAGCGCCCCAGGCTGCTCCACCTGGATCTCCCCCAGGGCGAGGTCGCCGTCGCCGGCGGCCCAGACGATGCCCGCCGGCACCCGCAGGCTGGGGTCCGCTTCCGCCTGCAGGCCGAACTGCAGCTCCCACAGCTCCTCCCCCTCCGGCGGGGTGAACAGCTCCAGGCAGGCCCGGGCGGGGGCCACCTTGCCGGCCACGGTTTCGCGCCAGTGGTGGCTGGCGATGGCCAGGCGTTCCTGGTCGTCCTCATCCAGTGGCAGGCGGCCACCGGGGTCCCCCAGGGCCTCATCCCAGGCGGCCAGCAGCGGGTCGAGCCCCGCACCGCCGGGGGCGAAGGCGGCCCGCAGTTGGCCGTCCACCAGCTTCTCCACGATGCTGGCCACCAGCAGCCGGTTGGAGCGCGGGCGCCCGCAGGCCAGGTGACGCTCGACGCTGGAGGCCGCCACCACCTGGGGCATGCGCAGGGCCAGCTCCTCCAGGCGGCGCCGGTCGTCCTCGCGGTTGAGCAGGGGCAGCCAGCTGGCCTTGCCGCCGGCGGCATCGGGGAGCCAACGGCCGCGGGCGATCAGGCTGAGGCACCAGCGCTGCAGGTGCGACCACCAGTGCAGGTCGTCCCCCAGGCCCGCTTCGGCGGTGCCCGAGAGGGGCAGCAGGTTGAGCCATTCGGCGGCGGGGCCGGGCTTGAGGAACCAGCCCTCCACCTGCCAGGGCCACCAACTCAGCTCCTTGGGCAGGGGTTCGCCGGCCTGCAGGGGCATGCCGCTCCAGGCTTCGCTGGCGTCGCTCTTCTGGCCGCGGGCCCCCTGTTGGCGGCTGGGCAGGGTGAGGGTGGCGCTGGCCTGGCGCAGGTCCTCCGACCAGAACTGGTGCTCATCCAGCCAGGTGGCCAGGGTGTCGATGTCGAGGCTGAGGGGGTGGGGCGGCGCCTCCAGCGCCGGACTCACCGGATCGGCCACGCGCCAGGTGTCCGCCCAGATCAGCAGGCCCGCTGTGGGGGCCTTGCCCTTGGCGAAGCTCCCCGCCGGCACGACGGGCAGCCAGGTGGCATGCAGCAGGCTCATGGGGGCAGGGCCTGGGGATCAGGGGCGCCGGACCGCCTGGGGCCGCGCCGCGAGAATCCGCGACAGGGCTTGCGATCCGTGCAGCACCAGCGCGGCGCCGATCAGCGGCAGCCAGGCACGAACGAGTTCCATCATCACAGTTGGCGCGACCTGCGCCAAGCCCGCCGCCACCGGCGTTGCCACCGGCCAGGGGCTCAGGGGCGGCAGCCCCAGGCTGTGGATGCCGCACACGGCCCCCACCAGGCCTGCCTGCAGGTGGCCGTCGTCCGGGTCGACCCGCTGCAGGTGGAAGGCCAGCAGGCCGTAGAAAAAGCCGCAGCCCCCCGCCCGCAGGGCCGGCTCCACCCCCAGGGGCAGCCCCAGCAGCAGGGCGCTGCCGCCGGCGGCCAGGGCCCAGGCGATCGAGCGCAGCCGCAGCTGGGCGCGGGAGGCCTCGTGGCCGGCTGCTGGGGCGGAGGGGGCGCTCATGTTGCGCGATCATGCCCGGTTCAGGCTTGTCCCGCTTCCCCATGGCTGCCGCCGCCCCGCGCACTGGTCGTTCGATGAGCGGTGCCGAGATCCGCGCGGCCTTCCTCGATTTCTACGAACAGCGGGGCCACAAACCGATGGCCAGCGCCTCGCTGGTGCCGGACGACCCCACGGTGCTGCTCACCATCGCCGGCATGCTGCCGTTCAAGCCGGTGTTTTTGGGGCAGCAGCCGCGGCCGGCGGCCCGGGCCACCAGCGCCCAGAAGTGCATTCGCACCAACGACATCGAAAACGTGGGCCGCACCGCTCGGCACCACACGTTTTTCGAGATGCTCGGCAACTTCTCGTTTGGCGACTACTTCAAGGAGCAGGCGATCCAGTGGGCCTGGGAGCTGAGCACCGGGGTGTTTGGCCTCTCCCCCCAGAACCTGGTGGTGAGCGTGTTCCGGGAGGACGACGAGGCCGAGGCGATCTGGCGTGACGTGGTGGGGGTGAACCCCAAGCGGATCATCCGCATGGATGAGGCCGACAACTTCTGGGCCTCCGGCCCCACCGGCCCCTGCGGTCCCTGTTCGGAGATCTACTACGACTTCAAGCCCGAGCTCGGCGACGACGGCATCGATCTGGAGGACGACGGCCGCTTCATCGAGTTCTACAACCTGGTGTTCATGCAGTACAACCGCGACGCCGAGGGCACCCTCACGCCGCTGGCCAACCGCAACATCGACACCGGCATGGGTCTGGAGCGCATGGCTCAGATCCTGCAGGGGGTGCCCAACAACTACGAAACCGACCTCATCTACCCCCTGATCGAAACGGCGGCGGGCCTGGCGGGGGTGGACTATCGCGCCCTCGACGACCGCGGCAAAACCAGCCTCAAGGTGATCGGCGACCACTCCCGCGCCATCACCCAGCTCATCTGCGATGGCGTCACCGCCAGCAACCTGGGCCGCGGTTACATCCTGCGCCGGCTGCTGCGCCGCGTGGTGCGCCACGGACGGCTCCTGGGCATCGACAAGCCCTTCCTGACGGCGATGGGGGAGGCGTCGATCGCGCTGATGCAGGCCGCCTACCCCCAGCTGAATGAGCGGCGTGAGGTGATCCTGGCCGAACTCCAACGGGAGGAGGCCCGCTTTCTGGAAACCCTGGAGCGCGGCGAGAAGCTGCTGGCGGATGTGCTGGCCGCCAAGCCCCAGCAGATTTCCGGCGAGCAGGCCTTCGAGCTCTACGACACCTACGGCTTCCCGTTGGAGCTCACCGAGGAGATCGCCGAGGAGCACGGCCTCACGGTGGATCTGGCCGGCTTTGAGGCGGCCATGGAGGCCCAGCGCCAGCGGGCCAAGGCGGCGGCCGTGAGCATCGACCTCACCCTGCAGGGGGCCATCGACCAGGTGGCGGCGGAGCTCGAGGCCACCCAGTTCCGGGGCTACGAGCTGTTGGAGCAGAGCAGCTGCGTGCTGGCCCTGGTGGTGAATGGCGAGCCGGCCCAGCGGGCCGTCGCCGGCGACGCGGTGCAGGTGGTGCTCGACACCACCCCCTTCTATGGCGAGGGGGGCGGCCAGGTGGGTGATCGGGGTGTGCTCTGCGGCGATGGCGCCGGCGGCGACGGCGTGATCGTGGCCATCGAGGCGGTGTCACGCAACCGCAGCGTGTTTGTTCACAGCGGCCGGGTGGAACGGGGCAGCCTGGCCATCGGCGATGTGGTGCACGGCCAGGTGGATCGGGCCTGCCGTCGCCGCGCCCAGGCCAACCACACGGCCACCCATCTGCTGCAGGCGGCCCTCAAGCAGGTGGTGGATCCGGGCATCGGGCAGGCCGGATCGCTGGTGGATTTCGATCGCCTGCGCTTCGACTTCCACTGCCCCCGCGCCGTGACGCCGGCGGAGCTGCAGCAGATCGAAGCGCTGATCAACGGCTGGATCAGCGAGGCCCACGCCCTCGAGGTGGCGGAGATGGCGATCGACGCCGCCAAGGCGGCCGGGGCCGTGGCGATGTTCGGCGAGAAGTACGCCGATGTGGTGCGGGTGGTGGATGTGCCCGGCGTGTCGATGGAGCTCTGCGGCGGCACCCACGTGGCCAACACCGCCGAGATCGGCCTGTTCAAGATCGTGGGCGAGAGCGGCGTGGCCGCCGGCATCCGCCGCATTGAGGCGGTGGCCGGTGCGGCGGTGCTGGCGTATCTCAATGAGCGCGATGCGGTGGTGAAGCAACTGGGCGAGCGCTTCAAGGCCCAGCCCGGCGAGATCGTGGAACGGGTGGTGCAGCTCAGCGATGAGCTCAAGGCCAGCCAGAAGGCGCTGGCGGCGGCCCGCGAGGAGCTGGCCCTGGCCAAGTCCGCCGCCCTGGCGGCCCAGGCCCAGGCCGTGGGTGGCTCGGTGCTGCTGGTGGCCCGGCTCGACGGGGTGGAGGGGGCTGGTCTGCAGAGCGCCGCCCAGGGGCTGGTGGATCAGCTGGGCGCCGCCGCCGCGGTGGTGCTGGGGGGTCTGCCGGATCCCACCGATGCGGGCAAGGTGATCCTGGTGGCGGCCTTTGGCCCGGATGTGATCGCCGCCGGTCCGAAGGCCGGCGCCTTCATCGGCGGCATCGCCAAGCTCTGCGGTGGCGGCGGCGGCGGCCGCCCCAACCTGGCCCAGGCCGGCGGCCGCGACGGGGCGGCCCTCGATGGCGCGTTGGAGCAGGCGCGGCAGCAGCTGGAGGCGGCGTTGGGGTGATGGGGGCTGGGTTTTTCCCTTACCCCTGCAGATAGGTCGTCTGCCGCAAGCTGGTTTCCAGGTGATCCATCAGCCGGCGGGCGTCGCTGATCTTGAGATCGCCCCGTTGGATCGCCGCTTCGCTGGCCATGCGCAGGCGCTCCAGCAGCAGGTCGGGGTTGTGCTCCATCGCCTCCAGCACCTGGGCGTTGGTGTTGCCCCGCACCACATGGTCCACCTGGTAGCCGCCGCCGGGGGCCAGGCGGATGTGCACGGCATTGGTGCTGCCGAACAGGTTGTGCAGGTTGCCCATCACCTCCTGGTAGGCCCCCCCTAGGAACATCCCGATCAGATAGGGCTGGCCCTCCTTGGGGGCGTGCAGCTCCAGCAGGGGCTTGGCCTGCCCCTCGCCGATGAAGCGCGCCAGCTTGCCGTCGGAATCGCAGGTGAGGTCGGCGAAATGCCCCAGCCGAGTGGGTTCCTCCTCCAGCCGGTGGATGGGCAGCAGCGGGAAGAGCTGCTCGATCGCCCAGGTGTCCGGCGCCGAGCGGAACACCGAGAGGTTGGCGTAATAGGTGCCCGCCAGGGCGGCCCGCAGGCTCTTGAGGTCGTCGGGGATGGCGCCGCCGCGGGGCAGCCGCTCCACGATCGCCGTGGCGCAGGCCCAGGTGAGCTGCTCGGCCATGGCCCGCTCCGGCAGGCTCAGGTAGCCCAGCCGGAAGGCGGCCAGGGCGTCGTCCTTGAACTTGATGGCGTCGTTCCAGGCCTCCTGCAGGCGGGAGAGGGCGCCGCCGTCATCGCCGCCGGTTGCCGTGATGCCGGCCAACGTCTCCCGCAGGTTGCGAACGGTGAGCGGTTCGCTCTCGCCTGCCGCAGGCAGGGCCGCGGGCACCTGGGCACTGCCCAGCACGTTGAACACCAGCACCGAGAAATGGCTGGCGATGGCGCGGCCGCTTTCGCTCACCAGGGTGGGCACCGCCACCCCGTGGGGTTCGCAGCACTCCCGCACCGTGGCCACCACATCGTTGGCGTAGTTCTGCAGCGAGTAGTTGGTGGAGGCGGCGGTGGCGGTGCGGCTGCCGTCGTAGTCCACCCCGAGGCCGCCCCCCACATCCAGGTAGCCCATGGGGGCCCCCAGCTTGGTGAGCTCCACGTACACCTGCCCCGCCTCCTGCAGGGCGTCCTTGAGCACGGCGATGTCGTTGATCTGGCTGCCCACGTGGAAGTGCAGCAGCCGCAGTTCACTCAGCAGGTCGGCGGCCCGCAGGGCCTCCACCGTGGCCAGCAGGTCGGGGATGGAGAGGCCGAACTTGGCCGTGTCCCCCACGGAGCTGCCCCAGCGGCCGCTGCTGCGGCTGGAGAGCTTGGCGCGGATGCCGATGAACGGGGCGGCCCCCAGGGCGTGGCTGGCCTCGATGATCCGCTGCACCTCATCGGCCTGCTCGATCACCACCACCGGCTGGCGCCCCAGCCTCCGGGCCAGGATTGCGGTTTCGATGTAGCGCTGGTCCTTGTAGCCGTTGCAGATCAGCAGCGCCTCGGGGTCATCGATCAGGGAGAGGGCGATCAGCAGTTCGGCTTTGCTGCCCGCCTCCAGGCCGAAATGCCAGCGCTTGCCGCAGGCCACCAGCTCCTCCACCACGTGGCGCTGCTGGTTGCACTTCACCGGGAACACCCCCTGGTAGCGGCCGCCATAGCCGTATTGGGCGATGGCCCGCTCGAAGGCGCCGTGCAGCCGCTCCAGCCGGTCTTCGAGGATGTCGTCGAAGCGGATCAGCAGCGGCAGCCCCAGGTTGCGGCCCTGCAGCCCCTGCACCAGCTCCAGCAGATCCAGGCTGCCGCCCCGCTCCCCCTGGGGCTGCACGCTGATGTGGCCGCGGCCATTCACCGAGAAGTAGGGCTCCCCCCAGCGATCCAGGCCGTAGAGGGCGGCGCTGTCGGCGGTGGTCCAGGTGCTCAAGGCGTGGGCGGTGATCACGGCACCACTGTGCTTGCCAAGCGGTCGCTCCGCCGCGGACGATGGGCCGGATCTGACGACTGACGAACGCAGCTTCGTTGCCATCAAGCCCGACGGCGTGCAGCGCGGCCTGGTGGGGGAGATCCTCGGCCGCTTTGAGCGCAAGGGTTTCAAGCTGGTGGGCCTCAAGCAGCTCACCCCCAGCCGTGAGCTGGCCGAGAGCCACTACGGCGTGCACCGCGAGCGCCCCTTCTTCGCCGGCCTGGTGGACTTCATCACCTCCGGCCCCGTGGTGGCCATGGTGTGGGAGGGCGACGGCGTGATCGCCAGCGCCCGCAAGCTGATCGGCGCCACCAAGCCCCTGGAGGCCGAACCCGGCACCATCCGTGGCGACCTGGCGGTGAACATCGGCCGCAACGTGATCCACGGCTCCGACGCCCCCGAAACCGCTGCGTTTGAGATCGGCCTCTGGTTCCAGCCCTCCGAGCTGAGCGACTGGACCCCCGCCGATCAAACCTGGCGCACCGAGGGCTGATCCCCCGCTTCTTCCGGCCCAGCCCCCCCGAAGCGCCCCCAGCGGAACGCCTCCAGCAGGCTCCGCTGGGGGCCTTCCACGGTTTGGGCGATGGCCCCATCCAGCAACTGCGCGGTGATGGCCGCCAGCAGCACCCCGTTGCGGTGGTGCCCGCAGGCCAGCCACAGGCCCTCCAGCGATGAGGCCCCCAGCAGCGGTCCCTCATCGGGTGTGCAGGGGCGAAAGCCCCACCAGCGCTCCATCGGGGGCCACTGACTCGCCTCCGGCAGCAGCGCTGCGATGCCCGCCTGCAGCTGCCGCTGGCCGTCGGGGGTGAGCCCCTCGCGGAACCCCGCCTCCCGTTCACTGGTGGCCCCCACCACCAACAGGCCGTCTTCCCGCGGCACCAGGTAGGTGCCGGGTCCGAAGATCACCCGGCGTAGGGCCTCTCGCGGCCCCTGCAGCGACAGCATCTGCCCCTTCACCGGATGGATGGGCAACTCCGGCAGCAGCTGGCTGCTCCAGGCGCCGCAGCAGAGCACGGCCTGCTCTGCGCTGCGGTCCTCCAGTTCGCCCTCGGCGTTGCGCAGCTGCACCCCCTCCAGCCGGCTTCCCTGGCGCTGCAGGCCCAGCACCTCCACCCCCTCTTGAAAGCGCACCCCCAGCCCGGCGCAGGCCCGCTCCAGGGCGCGCATCAGCCGGCGGCGGTTGTCGATCTGGCCGTCCTGCTCAAACAGCAGCCCCGCCCGCCAGCGGGGGCCGATGCCCGGCACCTCCCGCTCCAGGCCATCGCGTTCCAGCGCTTGCCCCCACGCTGCCGTGGGGTAGGCGTCGCGCTCGGTCGCCGTGGCGAACGGCACCACGATGCCGCAGGGCCGCAGGCCGCAGGCCAGGCCGCTGTCGGCCTCGATCTGCTCCACCCAGGCGGGAATGCGCTCCAGGCTGGCCTGCCCCAGCTGCAGCAGCGCCCCGCTCAGGCCCTCTGCGTGGGGGGCGAGCATGCCGGCCGCCACGAAGCCCGCCGCCTCACTGCGCCGCCGGCTGAGCACCTCCACCGGGCGGCCGCGGCGCGCCAGTTGGTGGGCGATGGCCAGCCCCATCAGGCCGCCGCCGAGGATCAGCACCGGTGGGCCTGGGGCCGCAGCCATGGGGTCAGTGGGGGCGTCGCTGCCTCAGTGTTTCAGCTGGGGGGCCCAGACGGCCGGGGCCCTTTCCATAGGATCA
>RHBP01000074.1 GCA_010030955.1 Synechococcaceae bacterium WBB_10_009
GGCGGGGAGTTCTAGAAGCGACACAATGTTAGCGGCAAACGCAAGCTTTGGCCGGCCTTTTGGGCTAATCCGGTTGGTTGAGCAGCCCCTCCCCCAGCTCCAGCAACAACCGCCGCCGCAGCCCCTGATCCAGCACCGCCGGGCGGCTCTCCTCCAGCCGCACCAGCACCCAACCGCCGTTGATCGGCTTGGGGGGCCACAGCTGCCCGGGCTGGCTGACGCGCAGCAACTGGGCCAGGCCCTCCGGCAGCTCCGCCAACGCCACGGGGCCGAAGCGCCCCCGTTCCCCCAGCTCCGGATGCTGCGGGGCCTCCGCCAGCACCGTGTCGAAATCGGCCTCCTGCTCCTTGATGCGCTGATACAGCTCCGAGCAGAGCTCCTGCTCCGCCAGGGGCAGGATCGTGTAGCTGACGCGATCCAGCTGGGATTTGCGTTTGAGGAAATAACTGGGGATCTGGGGGCCGCAGTGGCGCTCACACACCGCCAGCCACTGGCCGTGGCGGATGGCGCGGGCCAGCAGATCCGCGTCCCCCACCGCCTCCCGCTGCATCCAGGCCTGCACCGCCGCCGGCGTGCGCAGCTCCAGGTCGGCCAGAAAGGCCTGCACCAGCGGCTGGTGTTGCTCCTCCGGCGGCGGTGGCACCGCCTGCAGCCAGCGGTCGCGGCGCTGCTCCCACTCCAGGCGCCGAGCCAGCCCCCAGCCGGCCAGCTGCTCCGGGGGCACGGCGGCAGGCAACGGGGAGGGCTGCATCACCCCCTCAACCTAGGAAGCAGACGGTTTCGGTGGGATCACGGATGCGGCTCGGCATCCAGCAACCCCATCCTCAAGGGAGTTGTGATCGCAGGGATCGCTAGCCTGAACCTCCAGACAAGGCCGCCGCTGGATCAGCAGGGATTGGTCACGTTGGTGGCCGGCAGCCTGCTGATCCTGATCTCGCTCAGCACCAACTACAGCTATGGCGATCTCCAACAGCTCGGATCCCTCGCTCACGATGAGCAGATCGGAGTGGCTCTCCACGCTGCCGCTCTGGCGGCGTTGTTTGGCGATGTTGAACTGGCGACCCGTTTACGACATCGAGCAGCGAACGAAGCGACTCGAGATCGAGATCGCGGAGCTCGCCGAGATCGAGTCCAGGCTCGATGCCTTGTTGCGCAGTCCCGATTCCTGCTTGCCGATACCCCCGGAAATCGACTCCGACTCCACGGGGCAATCGCAGCCCTAACAGAGCAGTTCAGCCCGCTGGATCTGACCTAAGCCGCCAGATACCCCACCAGCTCCCGCGACAGCCGGCGCAGCTCCTCGTGGGCGCGGCGCTCGAGGCTGCGGGCGCGGTCGCGGCTCATCTCCAACGCGCGGGCGATCGAGCTGAGGCTCATCGGCTCTTCAAAGCCGATGCCGTAGCGCATCTTCAGCACGCGGCCCTGCAGGTCCGGCAGTTGCTCCAGCAGGGCGCGCATATCCCCCCGCAGGCACTCCCCATCCACCAGCTCCTCCGGCTGACTGCCCTCACTGGCCAGCAGGTCCAGCAGCTCGGTGTCGTCGCCATCGCCCACCTTCGTTTCCAGGCTCACCGGCTGGCGGGCGCGGCACAGCAGATCCTTCACCTCCTCCTCCGGCAGCTCCACGTACTCCGCCAGCTCCGTCACCGTGGGGGTGCGGCCCAGCTCCTGGCTCAGCTCCCGCTGGCCCTTCTTGAGCTTGTTGAGCGTTTCGGTGATGTGGATCGGCAGCCGGATCGTGCGGCTTTTCTCGGCGATCGCCCGGGTGATGCCCTGGCGGATCCACCAGTAGGCGTAGGTGGAGAACTTGTAGCCGCGGGTGGGGTCGAACTTCTCCACGCCCCGCACCAAACCGATCGTGCCCTCCTGGATCAGATCCAGCAGTTCCATGTTCCGCTTGGTGTACTTCTTGGCCACGCTCACCACCAAGCGCAGGTTGGCCGCCACCATCCGCTCCTTGGCCCGCTGACCACTGCGCAGCCGCTTGCGCAGTTGCTGCGGGGTGAGGCCGGCGGCTTCCGCCAATTGCTCCTCGCTGGGGGCCTCGCCACCGGCGCGCAGGCGCAGCTCCTCGCGCAGCTCCTCCAGGGCCATCAGCTCCTGCACCTGGCGGCCCAGGGTGATCTCCTGCTCGTGGCTCAGCAGCGGCACCCGGCCGATGTCCCGCAGGTAGGAGCGCACCAGATCGGGCCCGCCGTTGGGCAGCGGGTCGCGGTCGGAGCGCAGCACGGGCAGCGAGGGCATGGCCGGCGGGAGTTACGAAACCCGAATGTTTCGTAAACCTACCACCCTTTTTTGGGTGGGCAGAATGCGGGCCTGGCCCAGGCCCACCGCGGGATGAGCAGCGCATCTCCCCCCTCCGCCGCCGGCCCCCAGCGCCTGCAGAAACTGATCGCCGCCGCCGGCATCTGCTCCCGCCGCCGCGCCGAGGAGCTGCTCCAGGCCGGCCGCGTGCAGGTGAACGGCCACACCGCCCAGCTGGGGGATCGGGCCGACCCCAATGCCGACACCATCCACCTCGACGGCCAGCCCCTGCGGGCCAAGGCCCCAGCGCTGGTGCTGCTGCTCAACAAGCCCGCCGGGGTGGTGAGCAGCTGCCGCGACCCCGAGGGCCGCCCCACCGTGCTCGACCTGCTCCCCCCCGAGCTGGCCCAGGGGCAAGGCCTGCACCCGGTGGGGCGCCTCGATGCCGCCAGCCGCGGCGCCCTGCTGCTCAGCAACGACGGCGCCCTCACCCTGCGGCTCACCCACCCGCGCTACGGGCACCGCAAGCGCTACCGGGTGTGGGTGCAGGGCGAACCCACCACCGAAACCCTCGGCCGCTGGCGGGCCGGTGTGCCCCTCGATGGCCGCCCCAGCCTGCCGGTGGAGCTGCGGCGGCTGGGCCATGGCCGCGGCAACACCCAGCTGGAGCTGGTGCTGCGGGAGGGGCGGAACCGCCAAATTCGCCGCACCGCCGAGCTGCTGGGGCACCCGGTGCTGGATCTGCAGCGCACCGCCATCGGCGCCATTGATCTGGGGGCCCTGCCCGAAGGCCGCTGGCGGCGCCTGGACCCCCGAGAATGGGAGCCCCAGCACCCCTGGCCTTGATGCCCCGGCTCGCCAACCGAATCCCAGGGCTGGGGCGTTGGCTGCGGCGCGGCGCGGACAACGGGGCCCGCACCGCCACCACCCCCGCCAGCAAGGCCAACCCACCGGCCGAGGATCCGCTGGAGGAGATCGGCCGCCTGCTGCGCCAGGAGCGGGAAGCCCGTGGGCTCAACCTGCGCCAGCTGGCCCTCGAGACGCGCATCAGCACACCGGTGCTGGAAGCCCTGGAGCGGGGCTGGAGGGATCGCCTGCCCGAGGGGGCCTACCTGCGCACGATGCTGCCGCTGCTGGAGCAGCACCTGCAGCTGCCGGCGGGCAGCCTGGCGGCGGCCCTGCCGGCCGACAGCCGCCACCCCCAGCCCCGCGGCGGCGGCCGCGGTGGGCTGCTGCAGCGGTTCACGCCGGGCTCCATCGACGTGTTCAGCACCTGGCAGGGCACGGTGATCTATGGGGGCCTGTGCCTGGGGCTGATCTACGCGCTCAACCTGCAGCAGCAGCAGCTGGCGGCCGCCAACCTGCTCAGCCTGCGGCCGATCCCGCCCCTGCCGGCGGCGGAGCAGACCAAACCCCCCAGTGCGGGCACCACCCTGCTGCAGGCCTACCCCGACCTGCGCCCCCTCCAGCAGGCCCGCCAGGGCCTGGCCCAATCCACCCTGCGGCAGCTGGAACGCCAGGGCGACGGCCGCAGCCCCGGTGTGTTGCAGCTCAACCTCAGCCAGGCCAGCGGCGTCAGTTTCAGCAGCGAGGCCGGCCCCCGCAGCAGCCTCAAGGGGGCCCAGGGGGACTTGGTGCTGCAGCTGCAGCCGCCCCTGCAGTTGGCGATCACCCCGCCCCCCAAGCCGGGCGAGGTGCTGTGGAACGGCCAACCCCTACCCGCCCTCGACAAGCAACCCGGCCGCTACCGCCTGCCGGCCGTCAGCGCCCGTGACGCTGCGCCAGTTCCCCCAGCCCCTGCAGCGGCCCCTTGAGCCCCTCGAGCCCACCCCGCAGCCGCCAGCTCCAGTTCCCCTGGCTGGTGCCGGGGGTGTTGAAGCGGGCCTCATCCCCCAGCTCCAGCAGATCCTGCAGGGGCACCACGGCCCAGTCGGCGCGTGAGCGCAGGGCCAGCTCCAGCAGTTGCCAACCGGGGGCCTGCACCGGCGCCCCGATGCAGGCCTGCACCTGCTGGCGCTGGTCCTCCGGCAGCCCCTGCCACCAGCCGACGCAGGTGGCGTTGTCGTGGGTGCCGGTGTACACGAGCCAATGGCTGCCTTGGAAGTTGTCCGGCAGGTAGGGGTTGTCGGCGTTGCCATCGAAGGCGAACTGCAGGATCTTCATCCCCGGCAGCGCGAAGCCATCCCGCAGGCGCTCCACCGCCGGGGTGATCACCCCCAGGTCTTCGGCGATCAACGGCAACGGCTCGCTGCCGCGGGCACGCGCCAGGCGCCGCCGCAGCTTGCGCAGCAGGCTCCAGCCGGGCGACGGCCGCCAAACCCCGTGCTCGGCGGTGCTGTCGCCCCCCGGCACACACCAGGCGGCCTCCAGGGCGCGGAAGTGGTCGAGGCGCAGCAGGTCGAACAGCTCCAGCTGCCGCTCCAGGCGCCGCAGCCACCAGCGGAAGCGGGTGAGCCGGTGCAGCGGCCAGCGGTACACCGGTGTGCCCCACAGCTGCCCCGTGGCGGAGAAGTAATCGGGCGGCACCCCGCTCTGCTGGCGCAGGCGGCCGCCGGCGGTGGTGGAGAACAGGCGCCGGTGGCTCCACACATCGGCGCTGTCGTGGGCCACATAAAAGGGCAGATCACCGATCACCTGCACGCCCCGCCGGCGGGCGTGGTCGAGCAGGGCCTGCCATTGCCGCTGCAGTTGCCACTGCAGCAGCGCCTCCTGCAACAGGGCCGGCGCCTGCTGCCGGTCGAGCTGGCGCAGGGCGCCGCGGTGCCGGCGGGCCAGGGGGGCCGGCCACTGCCACCAGGGTTCACCGGAGCGCTGCTGGCGCAGCACCGTGAAGCGGCAATGGTCCACCAACCAGTCCGCCTGGCGATGACGCCAGAGCTCAAAGGCCCCCTGCACCGCCTCCGGCCAGTGGGGTTGGCGCTGCAGCAACAGCCCCGCCAGGGCCTGGGAGCGGGCGGCCGCCAGGGTCAGATCAAAGCCATCGGCGCCGGGGGGGTGGGGCAACGTCTCCAGGTCGGAGGCCTGCAGCAGGCCATCGGCCACCAGCTGGTCGCCATCCAGCAGCCAGGGGTTGAGGGCAAAGCCGCTGGGGGAGCTGTAGGGCGACCCCAGCCCATCGGTGGGGGCCAGCGGCAGCAGCTGCCAGGCCTTGATGCCCTGGTCGGCCAGGGCGTCGATCCAGCCGTGGGCCACCGCCCCAAAACTGCCGCAGCCCGGCGGTCCCGGCAGGGCCGTGGGGTGCAGCAGCACACCGGCGCGCCTCACGCGGCGGGCAGCCGGTAGCGGCTGATGATCCGTTGGGCGAAGGCGGGGATGTGGGCCTCCACCTTTTCGGGGTGGTGGCGCCGCAGCCACAGGGCATTGCGGGTGAAGTGGGAGTCGATCGAAAAGCGGCCGTACTCCAGCCCCTGGGGGCCGAAGCGCTGCACCACACAGCCGATCAGATTGGCCAACCAGAGCGGAAGCTTCACCGCCTTGTCGTAGGCCTCGATGCCCTGCTGCACGGCGGCCTGGCGGTTGCCGCGGGAGGTCACCGGCGCCACCTCCAGTTCGGCCTCCACCAGATCGAGCAGCTCCTGGCCGCGGGGGTTGCGCACGGTGAGCCATTGGCGCCCGAACGTCGCCCCCATGTAGCCCACCACCAGGTCGGCGCCGGCGTTGGTGTAGTCGAAGCAGCTCAGGCAGCTGGGGGCAAACACATCCTTGAGCTTGGGGGTGTCAAGGCCGAAGAACGGCACCGTCTCCTCACGGCCATCGCTGTGGCGGAAGTGAATGCGGAAGTCCTGCATGAACTCGTAGTGCACCACCGTCTCCGGGGAGCTCACGGTGCTCTCCAGGAAGGTCTGCAGGCCCTGGCGCGACACGTTGTCGACGCAGGGCAACCCCAACACATACAGCTGATCCAGCGGCAGGGTGGGCTCCACGGCCCGCAGGGCCTGCACCTGGCAGCCCACACCGATGGCCAGCAGCCGGCGGATGCCGCTGCCCGGCAACTGCTCCAGCACCTCCAAATTGGGCGACAGGGTGGGTTTGTTGACCCGGGCGCTGAGCACCTCCTCGGGGGTGCGGGCCAGGCGCGGCACCGGCGTGAAGCGATCCCCCTCGCTCTGCCCCACGCAGAGAACCGCATCCACCAGGCCGGTTTCCAGCGCACGCACGCCGATGCGGCTGACGATGCCCGTCCACTGGGCGCCGGCGATGGGCTGCCGCAGGCGGGCGGTGAGCATCCGCTGCTGCACCCCGAAATAGAGCTCGTCCTCGTTGTCGAGGTCGCGGCTGCGGCCGTGGGCCGCGGTTTCCATCGCCTCAAAGCGCTGGTGCAGAAAGGCGCAGCTCCGCTTCACGTAGGCCACCCAGCGGCTGTCGCAGAGGCCGCACTGGCTGCAGAGATCCTTGGCGGGATACACGCTGCCCTTGGCCAGGGGCCGCGCCCGCTCGTGGGGGGCCGGCGGCGGCGATGCCGGCGATCCCTGGGATCCCGAGGCGGCGGCGGTGGGGGCGGAGGTCAAAGGCGGCGGGCCGGCGGGCGGTACCGATGGATCACAACCTATCGGCCACCGGCGCGGCCGGGCGTCCAAACCCACGGGCCTACGACAAAGTGGGGGCCATCTGCAGGGTTCTGCGTCCATGGCCGCCGGCCGCTCCCCCCACCCGCGCAGCGCCCGGCAACGGGCCGCCCTCCGGCTGCTGGCGGCGGGTTGCGGCCTGGTGGGGGGCCTGACCCTGCTGGGGCTGGTGTGGCCCCCGAGCGACCGGGCCGTGCGCGAACAGGCCAGTGGCGCCACCACCGCCGCCAACCTGGCCGACCTGCCCAGCCGGGCGATCACGGTGCTGTTGATCGGCTCCGATGCCGACCGCCGCGGTGCCCCCACCAACCAGGCGGCCCCGCCGGGGCCCGCCAACAGCGACGCCCTGATGCTGGTGCGGGTGGATCCCCAGGGGCCGCTGCAGGTGCTGAGCCTGCCGGTGGAAACGGCGGTGCGCTTGCCGGGCGACAGGCAACCGGTGGCCCTGGGCTCCCTTTACCGCCGCGGCGGCCCGGCCCTGGTGGCGGGGGCGGTGGCGGAGCTGGTGCAGCTGCCCGATGGCCAGCCCGACCGCTACCTGGTGCTGCCCCGCAGCGCCCTGCGGGAGCTGGTGGATGGGCTCGGGCGGGTGGAGCTCGCCCCCGACCGCAGCATGCGCTACGAGGACAAATCCCAGCGCTACCGCATCCAGCTGGAGGGGGGCCTACAGGTGATCGATGGCCGCCAGATGGAGCAGCTGCTGCGCTTCAAAGACGAGCAGGAGGGCGAGCCGCGCCGCCGCGACCGCCAGCAGATGGCCGTGGACAGCATCCTGCGCCAGATGGGGCAGAGCCAACAGCTGCAGCAGCTGCCGGACCTGCTGGCCCGCCTGCAGAACCAGGTGGACACCAACCTCACCCAGGGCGAGGCCCTGAGCCTGCTGGCGGCCACGCTGCAGCAGAGCAGCCCCGTGCGCTTCAGCGCCCTGCCCCTGAAACCGGCGCCCCAGAAAACCCCGACCCAGACCCCCACCAAGCCCCGCCGGGCCGCCGCAGAGCCCCTGCGCCAGCTGGACACCGCCGCCGGCCAGCGCTGGCCAGAAGGGGGCTAATCAGCAATCTTTCCCCAGGCTGAACAGCCCGGGGACCAGGTGGCTTCTACGATCGGGTCACCCTGTTCGCGCCAGCGGCCGTCGTGACCAGCTTCCTGACCGCAGAACGGGTGGAACAGGCACCAACGGCCCACGACACCCGCCGCCTGCGGCTGTTCAGCGGCACCTCCAACCAGGCCCTGGCCCGCGAGATCGGCGCCTACCTGGGGGTGCCCGATGGCCCCCGGGTGATCAAACGCTTCGCCGACGGCGAGCTCTACATCCAGATCCAGGAATCAATTCGCGGCTGCGATGTGTTCCTGATCCAGCCCACCTGCGCTCCGGTGAACGATCACCTGATGGAGCTGCTGATCATGGTGGACGCCTGCAAGCGGGCCTCGG
>RHBP01000075.1 GCA_010030955.1 Synechococcaceae bacterium WBB_10_009
TGAGCCAGCAGCTGCTGCAGCTGGAAACCCTGGCGGCCCGCCGCCGCGAGGAGATCTTCTCCAACCTCACGCCGGCCCAGAAGATCCAGGTGGCTCGCCACCCGCAGCGGCCCAGCACCTTGGATTACATCCAGGTGCTCACCGACGAATTCATCGAGCTCCACGGCGACCGCCGCGGCAGCGACGACCAGGCCCTGGTGGGCGGCGTGGGCCGCATCGGCGACCAGGGCGTGGTGCTGCTCGGCCACCAGAAGGGGCGAGACACCAAGGAAAACGTGGCCCGCAACTTCGGCATGGCCTCCCCCGGCGGCTACCGCAAGGCCATGCGGCTGATGGAGCACGCCGACCGCTTCCGCCTGCCGATCCTCAGCTTCATCGACACACCGGGCGCCTACGCCGGCCTGCTGGCGGAGGAGCAGGGGCAGGGGGAGGCGATCGCCGTGAACCTGCGGGAGATGTTCCGGCTGCGGGTGCCGATCCTGGCCACCGTGATCGGTGAGGGCGGCTCCGGCGGCGCCCTGGGCATCGGCGTGGCCGACCGTTTGCTGATGTTCCAGCACAGCGTCTACACCGTGGCCAGCCCCGAGGCCTGCGCCTCGATCCTGTGGCGCGACGCCGGCAAGGCGCCGGTGGCGGCGGAGGCCCTCAAGATCACCGCCCCGGATCTGCTCAAGCTGGGGATCATCGATGCGGTGATCCCCGAGCCCTCCGGCGGCAACCACTGGGCCCCGCGCCAGGCCGCCGACAACCTGCGCAACGCCCTGCTGCAGGAGCTGCAGCAGCTGCAGACCCTCAGCGAACAGGAGCTGCTCGACCAGCGCTACGCCAAGTTCCGCCGCATGGGCCGCTTCCTCGAGGCCGGCGCCCAGGACCCCAGCCTCAGCTCCTGAGCACCCAATCCGCGTGAGCGACTCCCCCCAACCGGCCGTGCTGATCAGCGGGGCCTCCCGCGGCATCGGCGCCGCAGCGGCGCGGCACTTCGCCGCCGCCGGATACGACCTGCTGCTGCTGGCCCGCAGCGGCCCGGAGCTGGAGGCCCTGGCCACGGAGCTGCGGGCCCTGGGGCGCCGGGTGGAAACCCGCTGCCTCGATCTGGCCGACCCCGCCGCCATCGCACCGGCCCTGGCGGAGCTGTTGCAACGGGGCCTCAGCCCCACGGTGGTGATCAACAACGCCGGTGCCGCCTACACCGGCCCCCTGGCGGAGATGCCGCTGGAGCGCTGGCAATGGCTGCTGCAGCTCAACCTCACCAGCGTGGTGCAGGTGTGCCAAGCGGTGGTGCCGCAGCTGCGCCGCCAGGGGGGCGGCCTGATCATCAATGTGAGCAGCCACGCCGCCCGCAACGCCTTCCCCGATTGGGGTGCCTATTGCGTCAGCAAAGCGGCCCTGGCCAGCTTCAGCCGCTGCCTGGCGGAGGAGGAGCGCGGCCATGGGATCCGCGTCTCCACCCTCACCCTGGGTGCGGTTAATACGCCCCTCTGGGACAGCGCCACGGTCCACAGTTCGTTTGATCGCCGTGCCATGCTTTCGGCGGATCGCGTGGCCGAGACGTTGCTGTCCCTGGCTCTGCAACCCTCCTCCCAAGTAGTGGAGGATGTCACCCTGATGCCCGCCGCCGGCGTTCTCTGAGCGCTGAGCAGCGACCACCCATGACTTCAACCCTCCCCTCGAGCCTTCCCGGCCAGCTGACGCCGGTGAGCCGCCGCATCCGCGAACGTCTCGAGGCCGCCGGCGTGCCCTTCCTGGCCAACGACAACATCGCCGAGCACCTGCTCGACGGCGAGATGGATCAGCTGGAGCTGGAGGTGGCCGGCAAGGTGCGTGAGCTGCTGCGCAGCCTGGTGATCGACATCGAAAACGATCACAACACCGAGGAAACGGCCGAGCGGGTGGCCCGCATGTACCTGCATGAGGTGTTCAAGGGGCGCTATCACCGCCAGCCCAAAATCGCCAGCTTCCCCAACGTCAAACAGCTGGATGAGATTTATACCGTGGGGCCAATCACGGTGCGCTCCGCCTGCTCGCACCACCTGGTGCCGATCCTCGGCAACTGCTGGATCGGCATCAAGCCCGGCGAGCGGGTGATCGGCCTCTCCAAGTTTTCACGGGTGGCCGATTGGGTGTTCTCCAGACCCCACATCCAGGAGGAGGCCGTGATGATCCTGGCGGATGAAATTGAGCGCCTGTGCGAGCCCCAGGGGCTGGCGATCCTGGTGAAGGCCCAGCACTACTGCATGAAGTGGCGCGGCGTGAAAGAGCCCCAGACCAGCATGGTCAACTCCGTGGTGCGCGGCGACTTCCGCCACGACCCCAGCCTCAAGGCTGAATTCTTCGAGCTGGTGAAGCAGCAGGAATCGCTGCTGGGCCACTAGGGCTGCAGCTGGGGCTGCACTCAGGGCTGCACCGGCCCCACCGGGGTGGAAGCTACGCGCTTCACCTGCCCGTTCTGGTTGACCACCACCACCACCATCAGGTTCTGGCCCACATCCAGGCTGCCGGGCACGTAGGTGGTGCCGTTGGCCCCCTCGATCAGCACCCAGCTGCGGGTGCCGGGCTTGAGCCGGTACCAGTGGTAGTTGGCCTGCGGCAGGGCCGCCTGGGCATCGATCTGGGCCGCCACCGTGAGCAACTGCCCCTTGGCCGCATTGCCGGAGAGCACCAACTGCTGCAGGCCGTCGATGCGCTGCTGCAGCACCGCCTCCTGCTGGATGGTGTTGGAGATCTGCTGATCCAATTGCTGGATCTGCAGCTGCGGGCTTTCGGTCACCCCGGGGATGCACTGGAGTGTGCCGTCCACCAGCTGGCAACCCACCAGGTCCTGGGCCAGGGAGCTGCTGCCCCAGGCCATGGCACCCCAGGCAGCGGTGCCGCAGGCGGCGGCCGCCAGGGTGAGCAGGGGCCGGGGCAGACGGGCCATGGGGTGGAGCGATCAGCTGTGGTGATCCTGGCGGAACGGGGCCAGGGCCGTCACCAAATCCGCCACCAGCGCCAGATCTTTGTCACCGGGGGCACGTTCCACCCCGCTCGACACATCGATGCCATCGGGGCAGCAGCCGGCCAAGGCCTGCAGCGATGGGGCGATGCGCTCCGGGCTGAGCCCCCCGGCGAGCCACCAGGGCAGGGCGGGGCGAAACCCCTGCAGCCACTCGATCGGAATGCGGTGGCCGGTGCCCCCCAGCTGGTCCGGCACCCAGGCATCCAGCAGCAGGGCATCCACGCAGCCGGCGTAGGCCTCCGCACGGCGCAGATCATCCGGGTGGCGGATGCGCAGGGCCTTCCACAGCTGCAGCTCCGGCCCGAGCTCGCGGCGCAGTTGCCGGCAGCGCTGCACCGTTTCGTCGCCGTGCAGCTGCACCACCCGATGGCCGCGGTCGGCCATCAGCTCGGGCAGGTCAGCCCCCTGGGGGTCCGCCACCACCAGCACCCCCAGGCAGGCGGGATGGGCGGCTGCCAACGCCGCAAACAGGGCCGGACGCCGGTCGGGTTCGAGATGGCGCGGCGAGGCCGATACGGCGATCACGCCGATGGCGTCAGCCCCCAGGCGGGCCACCGCCGCCGCCTGCTGGGGCTGGCGCAGGCCGCACACCTTCAGCCAGGGCCGGGGGGAAGGCGGCTGAGGCGGCATGGCGGCAGGCCGGGAGGGGCCGATCTTTCTAGGATCGTGGCACTGGGCGCGGGTGCGTGGGAGAAGGCTGGCAGCTGCTGAGCATCCGCGGCATCCCCCTGCGGATCCACCCGAGCTGGTTCGTGATCCTGGCGCTGGCCACGGTGGCGTTCCAGCAGCAGTTCAGCCGCCAGCTGGCGGCGGCGGCGATCGGCGCACCGCTGTTGTGGGCCGTGGGGCTGCTCACGGCGCTGCTGCTGTTCGTGTCGGTGCTGCTGCACGAGCTGGGCCACTCCCTGGTGGCCCTGCGCCAGGGGGTGCAGGTGCGCAGCATCACCCTGTTTCTGCTGGGGGGCGTGGCCAGCGTGGAGCGGGAGTGCCCCACGGCCCTCGGCGCCCTGCAGGTGGCCGCCGCTGGGCCGGCGGTGAGCCTGCTGCTGGCGGTTCTGCTGCTGGCGGGCAGCCATGGCGCCGCCCATGTGTCGCCCCTGCTGGGCGCCATGGTGAATGAGCTGGCCGGGCTCAACCTGCTGCTGGCCCTGTTCAATCTGCTGCCGGGCCTGCCCCTCGATGGCGGCCTGATCCTCAAGGCGCTGGTGTGGCAGGTCACCGGCAGCCAGCGCAAGGGCATCCAGGTGGCCACCGCCAGCGGCCGCTTCCTGTCGCTGCTGGCCATCGGCCTGGGGGCGGTGCTGCTGCTGCGGGGCGGCAGCGCCGGCGGCCTGTGGCTGATGCTGCTGGGCTGGTTTGGCCTGGGGGCCGCCCGCAACCAAAGCCAACTGCTGGCCCTGCAGGCGGTGCTGCGGGAGCTGAAGGTGCGCGATGCGGCCCAGCGCCGCTTCCGGGTGCTGGAGGCCAGCGCCAGCCTGCGGGAGCTCAGCCGCATCAAGCTGCAGGAGAGCCAGGGGCTGGCCGATTGGCTGCTGGTGACCGACCGGGGCCGCTGGCGCGGCCGCATCAGCGATGCACCGCTGCAAACCCTGCCGGTGCAGCGCTGGGACAGCGAACGGGTGGGCGACCACGTGCAACCCCTTGAAGAGCTGCCCACCATCCGCGACGACGCCCCCCTCTGGCAGGCCGTGCTGCAGCTGGATCAAGCCAACACCTCCAGGCTGCTGGTGCTCAGCCCCGCCGGCCTGCCCAGCGGCACCCTGGAGCGCCCCGATTTGGCGGAGCGGGTGCTGGAGCGGCTGGGGGTGCGGCTGCCGGCGCCGATCCTGGAGGCCGCCCGCCGCCAGGGGGTCTACCCCCTGGGCATGGGGCTGCCGTCGGTGGCCCGGGCGATCGAATCCAGCGGCGAATAGGCCTCGATCTGGCGCCACTCGGCGGGGCTGAGGGGCTGCTCCAGCAGGGGGCCGTCGCACAGCCAACGCTCGGCGCTGCGGCGCAGCCGTTCCTCCAGGGCGGCGGCACCCCAGGGCAGGGGGGCCAGGCGGGGGGGCGGCTCGCCGAACACCTCCCGCCAGAGGCCAGCGGGCGGATCCAGCAACAGGCTGCCGTGCTGCAGCAGCAACCCACCGCGCCAGAGCTGGGCGCTGCCGATGCGCTTGGCCCCATCGGCGTGGATCAGGTCGGCGCCGGTGGCGGTGGCAAAACAACTGCTGCGGCCGTGGGCCTCCGCGAACTGGCCAGCGCCAGGCCCGCCGCCCCACTGCAGGGGCTGGCCCGCCTCGGCGAAGGCCTGCTGCAGCCACTGGCAGCTGTCGCGGTAGGCCCGTTGGCGCTGGGTGCCGGCGGGCCGGCACACCAGGGCGTAGGTGAGGTCTGCGGCGTGGAGCACGGCGCGGCCGCCGCTGGGGCGCCGCACCAGGGTGATGCGCCCCTGCTGCACCAGGGCGGGCCAGTGGGGCTCCAGCCGCCGCTGGTGGCGCCCCAGGGAGAGGGTGGGGGTGCTCCAGCGGTAGAGCCGCAGGCAGGGGGGGGCGCCCGCCTCCAGCTGATCCAGCAGCCAGCGGTCGATCGCCATCTGGGTGGTGCCCGGGGCGGTGATCGGTGGGATCCAGCGCCAGGGCACGGAGGGGGTGGTGGTGATGGGGGATGCTGGAGCGAATTGCACGGGCGGCCGCGTGCCCTGGGACCTGCTGCCGCTCTTGCCCTTGGGCATCCTGGCGGGCCTGCTGTCGGGGCTGCTGGGCATCGGCGGCGGGCTGATCTTCTCGCCACTGCTGCTGTGGCTGGGGCTCACCCCCCACCAGGCCCTGGCCACCAGCACCCTGGCGATCCTGCCCACCACCATGGGGGGCAGCTGGGCCCACCTGCGCAGCGGCCAGGTGCCACCGCGGGCGATTGGGGCCATCACCGGCGGCGCCGTGGCCGGCTCGCTGGTGTTCAGCCGGGCCGGCAACGGGCTGCTGGGCTGGCATCTGCTGGCCCTGCAGGGGGTGATGTACGCCGTGCTGGCGTTGGTGATCCAGCCCCCCCAGGATCAACAGCAGCAACCGCAACGGCTGCCCTTGGGGGGGCTGGCGGCGGTGGGGCTGGTGGCGGGCTGGTCGAGCGGGTTGCTGGGGGTGGGCGGCGGCCTGGTGATGGTGCCGCTGATGGTGCAGGGGCTCAAGATCCGCGTGTACCAGGCCATTCGCCTCAGCACCCTGGCGGTGTGCGCCTCAGCCGCCGCCGCCTCGTTCACCTTCTGGAGCGACGGCCGCGGCCACCTCGGCATGGGCCTGCTGCTGGGGGGCACGGCGGCCCTGGCCTCCCAATGGGCTGCGGCCCGGCTGCAGAAGGTGAGCGAAGGGCGGCTGGTGTGGCTGCTGCGCAGCCTCTGCGCCGTGCTGGCGGTGGATGCGCTGCGGCGGGCGCTGCAGCTGGCGCTGGGGTGACGCCGGGCTGGCTCAGGGCTGGCGCCGGGTCAGTCGAGCCCCTGCCAGAAACTGGCGTCGAGCTCGTAGCCCAGCACCGCCGCCATCTGCTCGAGGTTGCCGCGGGCGTTGAGGCCATGGCTGCGGCACCAGTGATCCAGCAGGAACAGCCGGTGGGTCATCCACAACTCCAGGCTGTCGGGGGCAAAGCGGATCCCTTCGCTGCGGCTGAACTGGTGGGGCAGCAGCATCGCCACATGGCGGGTGAGCTGGCCGTTGCTGCGCTCCAGCAGCAGCGGCAGCCAGGGGCAGAGGGCATCGGCCCGCAGGCTCCAGAGGCGCAGCTCCGGGATCTCCGAGAGCTCACGGGGATCGTCGGCCTGGCGGGGCCATTGGAAGTCGAGGTTGAGCTGGCCGCTGTGGCTAAGCAGCACCTGGGGCTCCAGGCTGAACCAGGCCTCGAGGGGCGCCAGGCTGCGCTGCTGCACCGCATCGGCGCTGATCGTCAGCGGGGCCGCCGCCGGTGCTGGGGCAGTGGAATGCTCGTGGGAACCCACAGCGGTGGCCGGCATCAGCCGCAGACCGTAGCCACGGGCGGCGACATCCGGGTATCGAGCTGTGACAGGCCCGCCCCGGGGGGCTGCCAAGCCCGGCACACCGGGGGACAATGCCCTTGCTGTGTGCTTTGGATTCCGGCCATGACGTCCCTCACCCAGGCTGAAGTGCTGATTGCCCTGGTGGTGGCCGCCCACGCGGGTGTGCTCGCCGTGCGTCTCGCCGCGAGCCTCTACCGCGCCTGATCCCTTGGCAGAACGGCAGCGGCCTGCTACAAGCGGGTCGCCATTCTCTGTCCAGGCCTTGCGTCTCACCGGTTCCGCCGCCCCCTCCAGCCGTCCGTCGAGCGGCAGCTCGAGCGGGGGCACCGCCGGACGCAGCAACCGCAGGGCTCGCCACGCCGCCCGCCCGACACCCGCTTCACCCGTGTTGATCGCCGGTGATGCGGCCGTTGCCGCCGACGCGGCGGCCAGCCATTCCGGCCTGCGGCCCTCCACCCCGGGGCAGGAGCTGATCTGCAGCCTGATCGGCCTGAGCCTGAAGGTGGGCATCGGCCTGGTGGCCCTGGTGAGCCTGGCCCGTCTGGCGGGCGCCTACCAGGAACGCCTTGATCGCTACGGCGAAATCCGCGCCGTGCTCGACATCCAGCAGGCCAAGCTGCTCAAGGCCCAAACGCGCTTCGACCAGCTGTTCAGCACCGGCGGTGAGCAGCGGCTGATCCAGGAGCAGGACCAATGGATCGCCCCCAACCGCATGCGGGTGGTGTGGAAACAGCCCCAGCCCTCGGGCGAAACCCCATTTCCAACTGTTGAGCAGCCCTAGGCCAGCGGCGGGCTGCTGCGGGCCACTCTTTAAGTTGTTGCCCGACGAACACCGGGCCCCATGGTCAGCAGCGTCCCCAGCTCCAGCAGCAGCAACACCGGTGCTGGAGGGTCCCCGGGTGCGGTGCTGATCACCGGCACCACCTCCGGTGTGGGGCTGAATGCCACCAAGGCCCTGATCGACCGAGGCTGGACCGTGGTCACCGCCAACCGCGATCCCATCCGCGCCGCCGAAGCCGCCGATGGCCTCGGCATCCCCCGCGAGCGGCTGCACCACATCCGCATGGACCTGGGCGACCTGGAGAGCGTTCGCATCGGCGTGGAGACCCTGATCGACTCGCTGGGCTTCGGGCTGGATGCGCTGGTGATCAACGCGGCGGTGTACAAGCCGCGGCTCAAGCAGCCGGAGCGCTCCCCCCAGGGCTACGAGCTGTCGATGGCCACCAACC
>RHBP01000076.1 GCA_010030955.1 Synechococcaceae bacterium WBB_10_009
CAACCGGTGCCAGCGCCGGTGCCATGGCCAGGGCGGCCCACAGCGCCGCCCCCGGAACAACCCAGCGCCTCATTGGTTGAGCTTCAGCACCGCCATGAAGGCCTCCTGGGGCACCTCCACCTTGCCCATGGCCTTCATCCGTTTCTTGCCCTTGGCCTGCTTCTGCAGCAGCTTCTTCTTGCGGGAGATGTCGCCGCCGTAGCACTTGGCGAGCACGTCCTTGCGCATCGCACTGATGCTTTCGGAGGCGATCACGCGGCTGCCGATGGCCGCCTGAATCGGGATCTTGAACTGCTGCCTGGGGATCAACTCCTTGAGCTTCTCCACCAGCCCCTTGCCCACGTTGTAGGCCTTGTCGCGGTGCACGATCGTGGTGAGCGGATCGGCCTTCTCGGCGTTGATCAACACGTCGAGGCGCACCAGGTCGTTTTTGCGGTAGCCGATCAGGGAGTACTCCATCGAGGCGTAACCCTTGGTGCGGCTCTTCATCTGATCGAAGAAGTCGGTCACCACCTCCGCCAGCGGCATTTCGTAGTGGAGGGTCACCCGGTCGGTGGTGATGTACTTCATGTCGATGAACTCACCCCGGCGCTCCTGGCAGAGCTCCATCAACGTGCCGTTGTAGGTGTTGGGGGTGTAGATCTCGAGCTTCACGTAGGGCTCTTCGATCGATTCGCGCTTCTGGGGATCCGGCAGGGTGGCCGGGTTGTCCACCATCAGGCTGGTGCCGTCGATCATGTTCACCTGGTAGATCACCGAGGGGGCGGTGACAATCAGGTCGAGGTCGTATTCGCGCTCGAGGCGCTCCTGCACGATCTCCATGTGCAGCAGCCCCAGGAAGCCGCAGCGGAAGCCAAAGCCCATGGCGCTGCTGGTTTCCGGCTCGTACTTGAGGGCCGCATCGCTGAGCTGCAGCTTGTCGAGGGCTTCGCGCAGGTCGGGGTATTGGTCGGCGTCGGTGGGGAACAGGCCGCAGAACACCATCGGCTTGGCCTCGGTGTAGCCGGGCAGGGGCTCGGCCGCCGGGTTGCTCACCAGGGTGATCGTGTCGCCCACCCGGGCATCGGCCACGGCTTTGATCGACGCCGCCAGGTAGCCCACCTCCCCCGCATGCAGGCTGTCCACCTGGCGCTGGTCGGGGGCCATCACCCCCACTTCATCGAGCTCATAGGTTTTCTTGCTGGCCATCAGCAGCACCTTGTCGCGCTTGCTGATCGAGCCCGAGATCACCCGGAAGTACACGATCACGCCCCGGTAGGGGTCGTAGTAGGAGTCGAAGATCAGGGCCCGCAGGGGCTCCTCCACCCGGTCGGGCGGCGGCGGCACCCGATCCACCACCGCCTGCAGGATGTCGGGCACCCCGAGGCCGGTTTTGGCGGAGCAGGGGATGGCATTGGAGGTGTCGAGGCCGATGATCGCCTCGATTTCCTCGCTGATGCGCTCGGGATCGGCTCCGGGGAGGTCGATCTTGTTGAGAACGGGGATGATCTCCAGGTCGTTCTCGATCGCCAGGTAGACGTTGGCCAGGGTCTGCGCTTCCACCCCCTGGCTGGCATCCACCACCAGCAGCGCCCCCTCACAGGCCTGCAGCGAGCGGCTTACCTCATAGGAGAAGTCGACGTGCCCGGGGGTGTCGATCAGGTTGAGGATGTAGGTCTCGCCGTCGGCCGCCTTGTATTCCATGCGGGCGGCCTGGAGCTTGATCGTGATGCCGCGCTCCCGCTCCAGGTCCATGTTGTCGAGGAACTGCTCCTGCATGTCCCGGGCCGCCACGGTGCCCGTTTCCTGCAGCAGGCGATCGGCCAGGGTCGATTTGCCGTGGTCGATGTGGGCAATGATGCAGAAATTGCGGATCCGTGAGGCGGGAACGTCGGTCATTCGCGGCTGATTACGAAGGGTGCTCCCCGGCTCGGGACGCGGCATCCCGTTGGGTTGATCCTAGGGAGACGCCCCTAGTACCCCGCCCCATGGCCACCGTTGCTAGCGCGGGAGGGTTCCTGAGCCGAGCCCATGGCCCACACCAGCACGGTGGTCTGCCTCCATCAACGGCCCTTGGCCGTGTTCGCCAGCCCCGGGCGTTATGTGCAGGGGCCGGGGGCAACCCATGAGCTGGGCAACGAGCTGCGGCGTTTGGGGCTGAGCGGACGGGTGCTGTTCATCGCGGGGGGAACCGCCCAACGGCAGCTGGAGCCGATCTGGCAACGGGAGCTGCCGCCGCTGGGGCTGGAGCCGCTGGTGCTGCCCTTCGGCGGTGAATGCAGCGAGGCGGAAATCCAACGCTTGGTGGCGCAGGGACAGTCCTGCGCCGCGGTGGCGGTGGTGGGGGCCGGCGGCGGCAAGGTGTCGGACACCGCCCGGGCCGTGGCCGACGAGCTGGGGTTGCCGGCGATCATCACGCCCACGCTGGCCAGCACCGATTCTCCGTGCAGCGCCCTCTCTGTGATCTACGGAGCCGGTGGCGGCGTTGAGGGGTTTCGCTTCTACAACCGCCATCCGCTGCTGGTGCTGGTGGACACCACCGTGGTGGCCCGTGCCCCCAAGCGGCAGCTGGTGGGGGGACTGGGGGATGCCCTGGCCACCTGGTTTGAGGCCCGCACGGTGCGGGCCAGTGGCCGGCACACCGTGGTGGGCGGCCTGCCCACCACCACCGGCACGGCCCTGGCCAAGCTCTGCTGCGAGATCCTGCTGGCGGATGGCCCCGCCGCCTGCGCGGCAGTGGACGCCGGAGCCAGCACCCCGGCACTCGAACGGGTGGTGGAGGCGAACAACCTGCTCTCGGGCCTGGGCTTTGAGAGCGGTGGTCTGGCGGTCGCCCATGCCGTGCACAACGGCATCACCGAGATTCCCAGCAGCCACCGCTGCATCCATGGAGAGAAGGTGGCCTTTGGCCTGCTCACCCAGTTGGTGCTGGAGGGGCAGCCCCAAGCAGAAATCATGGAGATCCTTCGCTTTCAGAAGGCTGTGGGGCTTCCGATCACCCTGGCGGAGGTGGGCGTGGATGCCACCAACACCGAGCCGTTGCGCACCATCGCCGAACGCAGCGTGATTCCTGGTGAATCGAGCCACAACGAACCCTTCAGCGTCAGCGCAGACGCGGTGATGGACGCCTTGAAGGCCGCCGATCAGCTGGGGCGTCAGCTCCACTAGCCGGTTCCTAAGCTCAGGTCATCGCGGCCGATTACACGGGAGAGCCCATGAGCACCGACACCCCCACCCAACCCCAGGACCAGGCGGCTGCCACCACCGAGGCCAGCGACCCCCGCGCCCTCACCATCGAAAACGTGGAGCGCACCCTCGATGAGCTGCGCCCCTATCTGATGGCCGACGGCGGCAACGTGGAGGTGGTGGAGATCGACGGGCCGATCGTGAAGGTGCGGCTGCAGGGCGCCTGCGGCTCCTGCCCCAGCAGCACCATGACCCTGAAAATGGGAATCGAGCGCAAGCTGCGGGAAGCCATTCCCGAGGTGAGCGAAGTGGTGCAGGTGCTCTGAGCCCTGACCCCTAGGCTCGGGCCCAGACGACACCTGGGCCCGTGCTCGACCAGCGGCTGCTGCGCGACAACCCCGAGCTGATCAGCCGGCAATTGGCGCGCCGCGGCCTCAGCATTGACCTCAGCGCCCTGCAGCAGCTGGCGCTGCAGGAGCGCGACCTGGAGGAGGAGCGCAGCACCCTGCAGGCGGAGGGCAACCGCATCGGCAAGGAGGTGGGGCTCAAGATCAAGGGCGGCAGCGCCCCGAACAGCCCTGAGGTGCAGGACCTGCGCGACCAGGGCAACCGCATCAAGCAGCGGGTGGCGGCGCTGGAGGAGCAGGAAAAGGGGCTGGAGGTGCAGCTGCGGGAACAGCTGCTCACCCTGCCCAACCTGCCGGCGGCGGAAGCCCCCGACGGCCGCGACGAGCGCGACAACGTGGAGGTGAAGCGCTGGGGCACCCCGCGCACCGCCGCTGAGCACGAGGAGCTCGAGGAGCACTGGCAGATCGCCGAGCGGCTGGGGCTGTTTGAGGCGGAGCGCTCCGTGCGCATCGCCCAGAGCCGTTTCGTGACGCTGCTGGGCCAGGGGGCGCGGCTGGAGCGGGCCCTGATCAACTTCATGCTCGACCTGCACGGCGGCAAGGGCTACCGCGAAGTGCTGCCGCCGATCCTGGTGAACAGCGCCAGCCTCACCGGCTCCGGCCAGCTGCCCAAATTTGCTGAGGAGAGCTTCCGCTGCGCCGACGACGACCTCTGGCTCACCCCCACCGCTGAGGTGCCGGTGACCTCCCTGCACCGCGATGAGGTGATCCCGGCGGAGCAGCTGCCCCTCAAATACGTGGCCTACACCCCCTGCTTCAGGCGGGAAGCGGGCAGCTACGGCCGCGACACCCGCGGCCTGATCCGCCTGCACCAGTTCAACAAGGTGGAGCTCTACTGGTTCTGCCACCCCGAGCACTCCGCCGCGGCGCACCAGCAGATCACCGCCGATGCCGAAGCGGTGCTGGAGGCCCTGGAGCTGCCCTACCGCACCATTGAGCTGTGCACGGGCGACCTCGGCTTCTCGGCCGCCCGCACCTACGACCTGGAGGTGTGGCTGCCGGGGGCGGGCGCCTACCGCGAAATCTCCAGCTGCTCGATGTGCGGCGACTTCCAGGCCCGCCGCTCGGCCATTCGCTTCAAAGAAACCAAGGGCACCCAGTTGCTGCACACCCTCAACGGCAGCGGGCTGGCGGTGGGCCGCACCATGGCGGCGCTGCTGGAAACCGGACAGCAGAGCGATGGCTCGGTGCGCTTGCCCCAGGCGCTGGTGCCCTACTTCGGCTCCGACCGCATCAAGCCCAGCGTCTGATCGCTGCGGCGGCGCCACTGGGCCAGCCGCTCGGGATCGCCGCCCAGATCCTCCCCCCAGGCGGGGATCAGCCGCTGCAGGCGCTCCCCCCAGGCGGGGCTGGCCAGCCGCTGGGGCCAGCAGCGCTGCAGCACCTCCAGCATGATCTCCACGGCGGTGGAGCCCCCAGCAACGCCGCCAGCGAGCCATCGGTGCTGCTCACCACCTCGGTGCCCATCTGCAGGCAACCCTTGCCCTGCACCTGCTTGATGATCTGCACCCGCTGGCCGGCCACCGCCAGCTGCCAATCCTCGGCCCGGGCCTCCGGCAGAAACTGGCGCAGGCTGTGCAGGCGCTGGGCGGGGGTTTGCAGCACCTGCCCCAGCAAATAGCGCACCAAACCAAGGTTTTCGGCCCCGGCCTGCAGGCTCGGCAGCAGGTTGTAAGGGGTCACGGAGCGGCCCAGATCCAGCAGGGAGCCGCTCTTGAGGAAGCGGGAGCTGAAGCCGGCATAGGGGCCAAACAACAGGGCCCGCTGGCCATCGATCCAGCGGGTGTCGAGGTGGGGCACCGACATCGGCGGCGCCCCCACGGCGGCCTTGCCGTACACCTTGGCGTCGTGGGCGGCGATCACCTCCGGGTTGCGGCACACCAACCACTGGCCGCTCACCGGGAAGGCCCCATAGAGGCGGGCCTCGGAAATCCCCGAGCGCTGCAGCAGCGGCAGGCTGCCGCCGCCGGCCCCCAGGAACACAAACGGGGCTTCGAAACTCACCGCCTCGCCCGTGGCCGTGCGGGCCTCCAGCCGCCAACCGGCACCACCCCGCTCCAGCTGGCGCACCGCATGGCCCAGGCGCACATCCACCCCCTCCAGCAGGGCGCGGGTGAGGGCGCCGAAGTTGATGTCCGTGCCGCGGGCCACGCGGGTGGCCGCCATCGGCTGATCCAGCCCACGGCCCGCCATCACCAGGGGCATCCAGGCGCGCAGCTGCTCGGGATCGCTGCTCCACGCCATGTCGGCGAACTGGGGCGTGGCCGCCAGGGCCCGGTGGCGCCGCTGCAGGTAGGCCACCGCCGCCTCGCCCCACACAAAACTGAGGTGCGGCACCGGCCGGATGAAGCTGGCCGGATCCTGCAGGGCGCCCGCCTCCACCAGGGCACTCCAGAACTGCAGGCTCAGCTCAAAGGCGCCATTGATGGCCAGGGCCTTGGCGATCGGCACCGAGCCATCGGCCGCCGCCGGGGTGTAGTTGAGCTCGCAATTGGCGGCGTGGCCGGTGCCGGCGTTGTTCATGGCGGCGCTGCTCTCCGCCGCCAGGGCGGGGAGGCGCTCGAGCACCACCACCTGCAGGTCGGGGTCGAGCTGGCGCAGCAGCTGGGCCAGGGTGGCGCCCATGATCCCGGCCCCCACCAGCAGGGCGTCACAGCGATGCGTCATGCGGCCAGCCCCCATGCCCCCGGATGTGCTGCCAACGCTATGGCCGCCGCTGAGCCCACAATGGACGCACTTCGGGCGACAGACGGATGGGGGTGCTGACCGCCCTGGCGATCCTGGCCGGCTTGATCGTGGTGCACGAAGCCGGCCACTTTTTTGCCGCCACCTGGCAGGGCATTCGCGTCAGCGGCTTCTCCGTGGGTTTCGGGCCGGTGCTGCTGGAGCGGCAGCGCCGCGGCGTGCAGTTCGCCCTGCGGGCCATCCCCCTGGGGGGCTTTGTCTCCTTCCCCGACGACGACGAGGACAGCCCCATCCCCGCCGACGACCCCGACCTGCTGCGCAACCGGCCCCTGTCCCAACGGGCCCTGGTGATTGCCGCCGGGGTGCTGGCCAACCTGCTGCTGGCCTGGGCGGTGCTGGTGGCCCAGGGCGTGGCGGTGGGCATCCCCGCCGGCTTCAGCAGCACCCCCGGGGTGCTGGTGGCGGGGGTGCAGGGGGGCCAGGCCGCCGCCGCGGCCGGCCTGCGGGGCGGTGACCGCATCCTCGCGGTGAATGGCCAGGATTTGGGCGGCGGCCAAAGCGCCGTGGCGGCCCTGGTGGAGCAGGTGAAGGGCGCCCCCAGCCAAACCCTGCGGCTGCAGGCGGAGCGCGGCAACGAGCGCCTCACCCTCAGCCTCACCCCCGCCGATGTGGGGGGCATCGGCCGCATCGGCGCCCAGCTGCAGCCCAGCGGCAGCGAGCGCTTCCGTCGGGCCCAGGGGCCCAGCGAAATCCTGCACCAGGCCAACGCCGACTTCACCAGCCTCTGCCGCCGCACGGTGGAGGGGTTCCTCACCCTGGCCACCCACTTCGGTGAAACCGCCGGCCAGGTGTCCGGGCCGGTGAAGATCGTGGAGATGGGGGCGTCGCTGGCCAAACAGGGCGGCAGCAGCCTGTTTCTCTACACCGCGCTGATTTCAATCAACCTGGCGGTGCTCAACGCCCTGCCCCTACCCCTGCTGGATGGCGGTCAGTTTGTGCTGCTGCTGCTGGAGGGCGTGCGGGGCAAACCCCTGCCGGAGCGCTTCCAGCTGGCGTTCATGCAATCGGGCTTTGTGTTCCTGGTGGGGCTGAGCGTGGTGCTGATCGTGAAGGACACCAGCCAGCTGGCGGCGGTGCAGCAGCTGCTGGGGCGCTGATGGCAGGGGGCCACACCCCGGCAAGGTAGGCTGATTCATCACTGCCGAACGAGTTCAGGCCGCATGGCGAAGAAGTCGATGATTGCGCGCGACGTCAAGCGCCAGAAGCTGGTGGAGCGCTACGCCGCCAAGCGCGCAGCTCTGATGGCCGCTTTCGATGCCGCCGCCGATCCGATGGAGCGCCTGGAGATCCACCGCAAGATCCAGGGCCTGCCCCGCAACAGCGCCAAGGTGCGCCTGCGCAACCGTTGCTGGGCCACCGGCAAGCCCCGCGGCGTGTATCGCGATTTCGGCCTGTGCCGCAACCAGCTGCGCGAGCGCGCCCACAAAGGTGAGCTGCCCGGCGTGGTCAAGTCGTCCTGGTGAGCCGCTGAGGCGATCTGCACCCCCAGCAAGGGCGCCTGCGGGCGCCCTTTGTTGTGTCTGCTGTTGTGCCTGCCCCCACTGGCCAGATCCAAGCGGGCAATCCAAAAAGATTGAGACCTTTCAGGCGGTGGATCAAGGCCAAGTGCGAGGATGGCTGTTGACAACAAAAAGACATAAGCCCTCGTGCAAGGTCACATTCAGTCGGTCTCCTTCGATGGTCGGGAGATCCGGCTGACCACCGGACGGTTC
>RHBP01000077.1 GCA_010030955.1 Synechococcaceae bacterium WBB_10_009
GGCCCGTGCGGCCCCTTCGCTGAACACCACCAGCAGCATGGGCGGCTGCCCCTCGGCCTCCACGTAGGCCGCATCGTGGCGGGCCTGGCTCATCCAGCCCGCCTTGCTCCACAGCCGTGCCCCCGCCGGCAGGCCCTCCCCCAGAAAGCCATCCACCTGGTTTTCCGGATCGGCCGCCCGCTGATCCGCATCGAGGCTGCGGGCCAGCAGCCCCTGCATGCGCGTGCAGGCTTGGGGGGAGAGGATGCCGCCGGCGATCACGGCGTGCAGCAGGCGCGCCACCGCGTCGCTGCTGAGGCGGTTGCGGTTGCCGCCGCCCTCCCCATAAAACTGCCGTTCGCGCCCGTAGGGGCCATCGCCCCAGGTTTTCTGGCAGGCGTTGCAGCCCTCCCATTCCGGCCAGCCCAGCTCCGCCAGCCAGCGGTTCACCAGCTGCCGGCGCGCGCCCCAGGTCCCCAGGGCCTCCGGCGCCAGCTCCGGCCCGCTGGTGGTGCCGGTGAGCAGGTCGAGCACTAGGCCGGTGGCATCGTTGCTGGAGTCGCGGACCATGTCCGCCAGGGCGCGGCGCAGCTCGGGGGTGTCGTCGATCAGCTGGCGCTGCAGCCAGGCCTCCGCCGCCACCAGATACACCAGCTTCACCACGCTGGCGGGGTAGCGGGGGCGTTCCCCATGCCAGCTGGCCCCCAGGGGCCGCTGCCCCCAGAAGGCGGCGCTGTCGCTGGCGGCGGCGCTCTGCAGCAGCGAGCGGTCGTAGCGCAGCCAGGTGATCGAGAGCTCCTGCTCCAGCTCCGGGCGCCCTTCGGCCTGCAGCTGGGCCACCACGCTCTGCAGCCGCTGGGCCATCGCCCCATCCGGGCAGTAGAACGCCATCGCCGCTCAGGAGGTCATGGGGAGATTAGGCAGGTTGGCCGAGGGCACCCCCGTGGCCCTGGAGTTGCTGAGCAGCGGCAGTTGCTGGCGCCTGGATGCCCCCCTCGATCTGCACAGCCACTGGCGGGGGCCCGGTTTGGCCACCCAGGCGGCCGCGGGCCGATGCCTGCAGGTGCTGGAGCCCCCCACCGGCAGCGTCGCCCGCCTGCGGGTGCGGCTGCTGGAGGACGGCTACCCCGGCTGGGTGGACCCTCAACGGCTGCTCGGCCATGCCCGCGCCACGGCCCGCCAACGGCCGCCGCTGCTGCCGGAGGCCCAGATCCGCGCCGCCCTGCCGGCGGTGCTCGCGTTCGCCGAGCGGGCGCGGCAGCGGCCCAACCGCTACCTCTGGGGCGGCACCCTGGGCCCGGATTTCGATTGCTCCGGCCTGATCCAGGCGGCCTACGCCAGTGCCGGCATCTGGATCCCCCGTGACGCCTACCAGCAGGAGCGCTTCTGCCAGCCGGTGGCGGTGGCACCGGGTTGTTACGGCCTGCTGCGGCCCGGGGATCTGATCTTCTTCGGCCGCCCCCAGCGCTGCACCCACGTGGGGCTTTACCTGGGGGCCGGCCGCTACCTGCACAGCTCCGGCCAGCAGCACGGCCGCGATGGCCTGGGCATCGATGGCCTCGATCCCCAGCTGCAGGATCCTGTGAGTGCCCATTACCGCGGCGAGCTGCGGGGGGCCGGGCGGGTGGTGCGCTGCCACGACGGCACGACCCTCGCCTAGGTTCCTGCCACCGGCGCGCACCCGCGATGGGCCCTGAGCTGCCACCCGAGCTGTCCATCGTGGTGCCGCTCTACAACGAGGCCGAGAGCCTGCCGCCCCTGGTGGAGCAGCTGCTCGATGCGCTGCGGCCCCTGGGTCGCCCGTTTGAGCTGGTGCTGGTGGACGACGGCTCCAGCGATGGCACCGCCGCCGTGCTGCGCCAGTTGGCGGCCCAAACGCCGGAGCTGGTGGCGGTGCTGCTGCGGCGCAACTACGGCCAGACCCCGGCCATGGCGGCGGGGTTTGACGCCAGCCGCGGCGCCGTGATCGTGACCCTCGATGGCGACCTGCAGAACGACCCGGCCGACATTCCGCTGCTGCTGGAGCAGCTCGAGCAGGGCTACGACCTGGTGAGCGGTTGGCGCCACCGGCGCCAGGACCCGGCCATGAGCCGCAAGCTGCCCAGCCGGCTGGCCAACCGCCTGATCGCCCGCGTCACGGGGGTGCGCCTGCACGACTACGGCTGCTCGCTCAAGGCCTACCGCCGCGAGCTGGTGGAGGACATGAACCTCTACGGCGAGCTGCACCGCTTCCTGCCGGCCCTGGCCTTCATCGAGGGCGCCCGCATCAGTGAGGTGAAGGTGAACCACAGGGCCCGCAGCTACGGCAGCAGCAAGTACGGCATCGACCGCACCTTCCGCGTGCTGATGGATCTGCTCACCGTGTGGTTCATGAAGCGCTTCCTCACCCGGCCGATGTATGTGTTCGGCTTCGGTGGGCTGCTGGCGGTGGCCGTGGGGGTGGTGCTGAGCCTCTACCTGCTGGGCCTCAAGGTGCAGGGGTTCGACATCGGCAGCCGGCCGCTGTTGATGGTGGCGGTGCTGGCGCTGATCTGCGGGGTGCAGCTGTTTTGTTTCGGCCTGTTGGCGGAGCTGCAGATGCGCACCTACCACGAAAGCCAGGGCCGCCCCATCTACCGGGTGCGGGACACGTTGCGGGGAGGTTTGGCCGCCGGCTGAGCCGCGCCTGGCCCTGCGGCCGTGCTGCGGCCGCGGAAGCGGTCCATGGCGGCGGCGGCCAGGCGGCTCACCTGGGGGTCGGCGTCCCGCAGGCCGCGCTGAATCAGCGGCAGCGCGGCCCGGTGCCCCCAGGCGCCGCAGCTGGCCATGGCCCATTGGCGCTCGCGACCGCCCGCCTGGAACTGCCGTTCCAGCTGCAGCAGCAGCGCGCGGCGGCCGCGCAGGTCGGCGGCGGCCGGCCATGGGTGGCGCGGCGCCGCGGCGGCATCGCTGGCGGCCCCCGGTGAGCTGCCGCCATCGCCCCCCGCAGCGCCCTGCACCAGGGTCATCTGGCTGCGGTTGAGGGCGGCGATGGCGCTGGTGTCGGTGGAGCGCAGGATCGTGGTGCGGGGCCGCCCCAGCAGCCAGAGCACGGCGATCACGGCGGCGATGGCGGCTCCGGAGAGGGCCTGGTTCATGGCTGCTGGGGCTGCGGGTCTGAACTTTTATGTCGCCCCTTTCGCTGCCCAACGGCAGCTTCAGAAGCGCTCCTTACAGTGCCGACGGTAGCTGTATTGGCCCACGCTGATGACCGGAGATTTCGTCGCCGCCTGGATGCCCTCGGTGTTCGTGCCCCTTGTCGGGATCATGGGTCCTGCGGTGGCCATGGCCCTGCTGTTCAACGTGATCGAAGCCCGCGATTGAGCTCCTGAGGAGCCCACGCCCGTTTCGTTTCAGCCATCCCTTTTCCCTGGCCATCCATCCCCTCTGACCGATGACCGTGACCCCCGTCGCCGACCCCTGCGTCGGCAATCTGGCCACCCCCGTTAACAGCAGCTACTTCACGCGCGCCTTCCTCAACGCGCTGCCCGCCTACCGCCCGGCCCTCTCCCCCAACCGCCGCGGCCTGGAAGTGGGCATGGCCCACGGCTTCTTCCTCTACGGCCCCTTTGCCATCTGCGGCCCCCTGCGCGCCACCGATTACGCCAGCACCGCTGGCCTGCTGGCGGCCGTGGGTCTGGTGTCAATCCTCACCGTGTGCCTGTCGATCTACGGCACCGCCGGCCTCGGTCCCAACGTGCAGCCCGCCGACGCCACCATCGACAATCCCCCCGCCGACCTGTTCACCAAGGCCGGTTGGGCTGAGTTCGCCAGCGGTTTCTGGCTGGGTGGCTGCGGCGGCGCCGCCTTCGCCTGGTTCCTGGCCGGCACCACCATCGTGGCTCCCCTGGTGAAGATCGCCGGCGGCGTTTGGAGCGTCGGCTGAGACCAGCCCGCTGAGCAACCCCGCCCCGGCGGGGTTTTTTGTTGGCCGGCCGCGCTCGCCCGCGGGCGCCGGGCCCTGGTCAATCCCGGTAGCATCAAGGGGTTCCGTCAGCAGTGGAGTGGTGCAGCAGGGCCCCCGGGCCGCCGCCGCACCGAACGCTTCGCCGGCTGGCAATCATCCCCACAGGAGGAGGTGCCCGTGAGTTCCAGTTGTTCCAAGCAGGGTCTGCTGATCGCGGAGAACGCCGGCTGATTACGGCGCCTGATTCCTAGATCAATCGGTTCCGCGCCAGAGCGGACCCGGCGAGAGCCCCCGGTCAGCTGTGCTGGCCGGGGGCATCGTTTTGAGAGCGGCGGCTGAGGTCCGGTTGGCGCATCAGGGCCACCACCCCCAGCAGGCAGGGCAGGGCCAGGGTGCACAGCCGCAGCACCAAGGTGGCCGCCAGGGCCTGCGAACGCCCGGCGCCGTAGAGCATGGCCAGGCCAATGGCCGTGGCTTCGCTGGTGCCCAGGCCCGCCGGCAGCAGCGACACCACCCCCCCCAAGCCCGTGGCGGTGCGGATCACGGCGGCCTGGCGCCAGTCGATCGCCACCCCCAGGGCCCCGTAGAGCCCCACCAGCAAGCCCGCCTCCAGCAGCCAGCAGGCGCTGGCCAACAGGGTGCCCACCAGCAGCGGCCGCGGCTTCATCAGCTGCCGCATGCGGCCCATGGCCAGCAGCGCCTCCCGCAGCAGCCGCATCAGCCCCTGCCAGCGCCGGTGCAGCGGCAGGCCATCGAGCCAGCGCTCCAGCCGCTGCAGCACCCGCGGGTGGGTGAGCAGCCAGCCGCCGGCCCCGAGCACCGCTACGCCCACCAGCGCGGCGCTCCACACCTGCCGCCCCAGCCCCCAGCTGAGCACCAGCAGGGCGCTGGCCAGATCCGCCAGCCGCTCCGCCAGGGTGATGCCCACCCCCACGGTGAGCGGAAAGCCGTGGCGCCGCTGCAGCCACAGGCCCCGCAGGGCCTCACCGCCCCGGCCGGGGGCGGCGATCAGCGCCAGGCCGGCGGCGTAGATGCGGGCGCCGGCCCGCAGGGGCAGCGGGTAGCCCAGCCAGCGCAGATAAAACTGCCAGCGCAGCAGCAGCAGCAGGTGGCTGCCCAGGCACACCGCCGGCCCCAGCAGCCACCAGATCCAGGGCAGGGCGCGCAGGCTGCTGCCCACCTGCTCGAGCCCGAAGGCGGTGGTGAGCCCCAGGTAGATCACCAGGGCGGCCACCAGGCCCAGCAGCAGGCGTCGTTGCATCAGGGCTGGATTAGGGGATGAACCGCAGTTTGCGGGCGGCCACCAGGCACATGCGCGCCAGGATCAGCCCCTCTTTCACGTGGGCGATGTTGGAGCTGCCGTAGCTGCGTTCCTGGTAGCGCACCGGCACCTCCACGATCTTCAGGTTGAGCTTGCTGGCGCCAAACAGCAGATCGAAATCGCCAAAGGGATCGAAATCGCCGAAGTAGCTGCGGCCGGCTTTGAGGCGCTCGTAGTCGTGCTTCCAGATCACCTTGGTGCCGCAGAGGGTGTCCTTGAGGCGCTGGCGCAGCAGCCAGGAGAATGCCGCCGCGAACAACCGATTGGCTGCCGTGTTGAGGGGGGGCATGGCCGCCCAGCTGCGGGGGTACACCAGCCGGCAGCCATTCACAAACTCCCCCCGGCCCTCGGCCATGGCTTGGGCGAAACGGGGCAGATCCTCCGGGCGCACGGTGAGGTCGGCGTCGAGGATCATCAGCACATCGCCCTCGGCCTGGTCAAAGCCCAGCCACACCGCATCGGCCTTGCCCTTTCCGGTTTGGCGGAATTTGCGCAGCCGCAGCGGGCCTTGGTAGCTGGCGCAGACCCGCTCAATTTCCTGCCAGGTGTGGTCGGAGGAGTGGCCCTCCACGAACAGCACTTCGGTGAAGGCTCCCAGCTGGGGCAGGCGCTCGATTGCCGGCGCGATGTTGCCGGCTTCGTTGCGGGCCGGGATCACCACGCTCACGCTGGGCCGTTGCAGCGGCTGGCGGGCGGGTCGCGCCACCATCCAGTGGGTGAGCCCCAGCTGCTCCAACAACGGCAGTTGGCTCAGCCATCGGTTGGCCAGCCGCGTGATCCCAGGAATCCGCCGCGGCAGCAGGCAGCGTTGCCCCTGCTTGAGCACCTCCCATCCCGCTAGATCCAGCAGGTTGCGCACGTCGTTGGGGGTGAGCCAGCTCTCCGGGGGTTGGGGTTGCCGTTGCCCAAGCCCCTCGGCGGCCTTCAACAGCGGCTGCCAGAGCCAGTTGTGGAAACTCACCACCAGCCGCGTGCGGGGATGGCAGAAGGGCTCCAGCCGCTCCAGCACCCCTTGCACGTCCTGCAGGGTGTTGAGGGTGTTGGGCAGCAGGATCACATCAAAGGGTTGGGTTTCCCCCAGGCCCTCGGGGGTGATCGTTTCGGCGTCGGCCGCCACGATGCGCAGCTGCGGGTGCCGTTGTTGGGCGGCGGCGGCCAGCTCGGCATCCAGCTCCACGCCCACGCCGTGGCTGGGGTGCAGCTGGGCCAGCAGATCCCCCAGGCCGCAGCCGATCTCCAGCACCCGCATCCCCGGGGCCACCAGCAGCTGGTGCAGGCGCTCCAGATCGGTGTAGTAGGCCCGGTTGCGCTGGCGGAATTGCAGCTGTTGGTTGGGATCGCTCATGGCTGAAGCAGGGAGAGGGCTTGGCGCCAATCCAGCCGCAGGGCGCTGGCGGCGATGCGCAGGCTGCGCAGGGTGGCGGCGATCGGCGCGTCGGCCGCGGTGATCCTCGCCGCCTGGTCCAGGGCCGCCTGGGCCGCCCAGGGGCGGAAGCGGTAGAGCTCCACCACACCGAGGCCGATTAGGGGGTTGGGGTTGCCGGGATCCAAGCGGATCAGTCGCTGCAGGCTGAGGGCAGCATCGCCCGCCTGGCGCTGCAGGGCCTGGCTCACCGCCAGAGCGTAGAGATCGTTGAGGTTGCTGGGATCGCGCTGGAGCCGCGCCCGCAGCACCGCTTCAGCGTCCGCCAGGTAGGCCTGATCTGGATCGCTCTGGTTGAGCAGGCCGACCTGATCAAACAATGGATCGAACTGGCCGCGCCGCAACTGCTGCCCCATGGCCTCCGCCGCCAGCACGCGATTTTCGGCCAGGGCCTGGGGGGCGACTGGGGCATCGGGCCACCGCAGGGGTTGACCCGCTCTGGTCAGGGTCACGGCCCGCCGCTGACCAGAGCTGGTCAGCAGCTGCAGCGTGGCGCTGGTAGGGCCGCCCCCTGGCTGGGCCTCCTTCAGGGCCAGCCTCTGGTGCACGGTGATGCAGCCGTTGCGGGGCAGGCCATCGCTGCGCAGCTGCCCCTGGCCGATGGCCTGGTCGGCCCGCAGCTGGGCCGTGGAGCTGCGCAGATCCACCAGCAGCCGCGCCCCCTCCAGGGTGTGCGTGGGCCCCTGCAGCTGCAGCTGCAGCCCGCCTGGCAGCGGCTCGAGCTCCGCCCGCAGGCCGCCGCGCGGGCAGGCGGCCAGGGGCTCCACCGCCAAGCTCAGGCTCTGGCGCCGGTAGAGCTCAGCGCGGCTGCCGTCCGGCAGTTCCCACTGCCCCACCCGTTGGAAGGCGCTGGAGGCGCGCACCAGCTCCGCCTGGCGGGCCTGGCGCTCGTCGCTCATCACCCCCTGGTCGCCGCCCTTGAGCAGAAACCAATCGAAGCGAGCCAGGTTGCCGGCGGCCTGCTCCAGGCGCCCCACGGTTTGGCGCGCCGCCACGCGGGCCCCCTGGCGCCGGCCCTCGGCCTCCAGGTTGAAGGCGTTGAGGCGTTCGCTGTCGGGCAGCACCGCCAGGGTGGAGAGCTGGTGGGGGCTGGTGCGGCGGATGGTGGCCACG
>RHBP01000078.1 GCA_010030955.1 Synechococcaceae bacterium WBB_10_009
AGCCGATCAGGCAAGCCAGATGGTGGGTGCTCCAGCACTGGGCCGTGTCCACCACCAGGGAGGTTTGCAGGCGCAGGCCAAGGTTGAGCAGGTGGTGGTGCACCGCCCCCACCGCCAGCAGCGGCGGGATGTAGGTGGTGGTGGCGTTGATGCCACAGGGCTGGCCCTGGGCATTGGTGCGGTCGGAGAGCACCAGGATCTGGCCACCGGCGCGCACGGCGGCTTCGGCCGCCGCCTTCAGCTCCGCCAGGGCCGCCTCCAGCCCGGCGGGCCCCGCCGTGATCGGCATCAGGGTGGAGAGGGTGCTGCAACCCAGGCCCTGCTGGGCCACGGCAGCCAGCTCCGCTTCGTTGAGGATCGGGCTGCTGAGGTGGAGCACCGCGGCGGCATCGGCCTGGGGGCGCAGCGGTGAGCGGCGCTTGCCGAGGTGCATCTCCAGGCTCATCACCAGCTTTTCCCGCAGGGGATCGATCGGCGGGTTGGTGACCTGGGCGAAGCGTTGTTTGAAGTAGTCGTAGAGCAGGTGGGGCTTGTCGGAGAGCACCGCCAGGGGGATGTCATCCCCCATGCAGTAGGTGGGCTCCTTGGCGGCGCCGGCCATGTCCTCGATCACGAGGTCGAAGTCCTCGGCGGTGAAGCCGTAGGCGGTCTGCAGCTGCAGCAGCTCCAGATCCCCCAGCTGGCGCTGCTGCCCCCAGGGTTGGGCGCCAAGGCTGCGGCGATGCTCCGCCAGCCACTGGCCATAGGGATGGCGCTGGGCCACCTCCTGCTTCACCTCCCAGTTGCGCAGCAGCCGGCCCTGCTCGAGGTCCACCGCCAGCATCTGGCCGGGGCCCAGGCGGCCCTTCTCCACGATGCGGCTCTCCTCGAGCTCCACCACCCCGGTTTCCGAGCCCATCACCACCACGCCATCACGGGTGATGCAGTAGCGGGCGGGGCGCAGGCCGTTGCGATCGAGGGTGGCCCCCACGCTGCGGCCGTCGGCAAACACCAGCAGGGCCGGGCCGTCCCAGGGCTCCTGGGTGCAGGCGGAATACTCGTAGAAGGCCTGGATGGCCGGTTTGTCGTCGAGCTCGGGCTGGTCGCGGAAGGCCTCCGGCACCAGCGTCAGCAGGCTTTCGGTGATCGGGCGGCCGCTGCGCACGAGCAGCTCCAGGGTGGCGTCGAGGTTGGCGGAGTCGCTGAAGGCCGGGTTCACCACCGGCTTGAGATCCGCGGCGGCGTCGCCCCACACCGCATCGAGCTCCGCCTCGGCGGCGCGGGCCCAATTGAGGTTGCCCAGCAGGGTGTTGATCTCGCCGTTGTGGCCCAGCAGCCGCATCGGCTGTGCCAGGGGCCAACGGGGCAGGGTGTTGGTGCTGAAGCGGCGGTGGTACACCGCAAAGCTCACGGCGAAGCGGGGATCGCGCAGGTCGCCGTAGAAGGAGGAGAGCACCTCCGAGCGCACCATCCCCTTGTAAACCACGGTGCGGCCGCTGAGGGAGGCGAAATACAGGTCGCCGGGGCCGGCCCCCCACACCTCACGGGCACGGTCGCCGCAGCGGCGGCGCAGACGGAACAGCAGGGCCTCCAGGGCATCGCCCTCGCCATCGGCGGCCAGCAGCCACTGCTCGATCACCGGGGCCGTGCCGCGGGCCATGGGCCCCAGCACAGCCGGGTCCACGGGCACCGGGCGCCAACCCAGGCTGCGCAGGCCCAAACGCTCGGCCTCCTGGTCACAAAACTGGCGGGCCTGGTCGCGGCGCTGGGGATCGGCCGGCAGAAAGGCCATCCCCAGGCCGCGGGGGCCGCCGCTGTGGGCTGCCGCCGCAGGCCACACCGCCTCCAGGAAGCCCCAGGGGATGCCGCAGAGCACACCGGCACCGTCGCCGGAGTCGCCGTCGCCGCCACAGCCGCCGCGGTGCTCCATGCAATCGAGGCCCCGCAGGGCCTGCTGCAGCAGCCAATGGCTGGCCTCACCCTTGAGGCTGGCCAGAAAACCCACCCCGCAGGCATCCTTCTCACCGGCCACGGCCGCGGGGGCCGGGGTGTCGCGATGGGGCCATTCAGGGCGAGAGAACAGCGACATAACCCGGCGACAACCTGAACTGAAGAACGGAGTGGGGCGGGTCAGCGCCGTGGCGCCCCCACCTCTGGCCTGGCCATGCCGGAGGTTCAGCAGCTGGCTCAGCCGCTGAAAGCCCCCAGGATGCCCAAGCTGATGGCCGATCGCGCACGGCCGCAGGGCCGCGCTGCCAAACGACGATCCTAAAAGCTGGGGCGCTCGATTCGCCCTGGGCACCGCCGCTACCGTGGCGCCACCTGTGGCGGCGGACCGATGGCACCCCTGCCCGCGCTGGTGGCCTTGCTGCCCGGGATTCCGCTGGTGCCGCCCCCAGCCCTGGAACCGGGGGGGCCACCGGCCCGCATCCAGCCCCACAGCCAACCCGCCAATCGGCCCGTCCCCCTGGCCCCTGGGCAGGGCGATTGGCTCGAGATCAACGGCTGGCGCCAACGGGCCCGCTGGCGCATCGAGCGGGGGGAGCTGTGGCTGCCCCTGGAGGTGCTCGATGGCCAACTGGGCGTGAGCCGCAGCCCCGCTGGCGCCGAGGGCCTGGAGCTGGAGTGGTTCGGCGTGCGGGTGCCGGTGCCCCCCAGCCAGCAGCGCAGCCTCGACGACGAAGTGGCCGTGCCCACCGGTGCGCTGCTGCGGGCCCTGGGGGTGCGCATCCAACAGCGCCAGGGCACCTTGGAACTCCAGCTGCCGGCGGCGGAGCTGCTGGCGGTGCGCAGCCGCGACCAGGGGCTGGGGCAGCGGCGGGTGGTGCTCGACCTGGCGGCACCGGCCCTGGTGCGCAGCGGCGATGGCCGGCTGCAGCTGGCGATCCGCAGCACCGCCGAGCAACGGGGGCAATTGCGTCAACTGGGGCTCGACCCCAACGACACCGACGGCTGGCTCAGCCTGCGGGCCCCGGAGGCCCGGCGCCTCAGCCTGGCCTCCCCCTGGCGGCTGGTGCTCGACATGCCGGCCGAAGCCGCTGCGAGCGCCGATCAGCCGCCCAGCCCGCCCCGGGATCCGCGCCTGCTGGCCCTGCAGCAACAGGGGTTGCAGCTGCAGCGGCAGGTCGTGCGCCAGGGCGACCAGCAGCTGCTGCTTCACAGCGTGCAGCTCGACCCACGCCAGGTGCCGTTGGAGCTGCGCCCCCTCAGGCGCCCCTCGGGCATGCAGGGGTTGAGCAGCCTCAACCAACTGGCCCGCCAGGGGCAGGCGCTGATCGCCATCAACGGCGGGTATTTCAACCGGGTCAACCGGCTGCCCCTGGGGGCGATGCGCCACCAGGGGCGCTGGCTCTCCGGGCCGATCCTCAACCGCGGCGCCATCGGCTGGAGCCCCGGCGAGCTGCCCCAGTTCGACCGGCTCAGCCTTGAGGAGAGCGTGGAGGACGAACAGCGCCAGCGCTGGCCGATCGGCAGCGTCAATAGCGGCTACGTGCAGAAGGGGCTGGCCCGCTACACCGCCGACTGGGGCCCCCTCTACCAACCGATCACCGGCACCGAGATGGGGGTGCTGGTGCGCAGCGGCCGGGTGGTGCGGCGCTACGAGCTGGGGGAACTCGACGGCGGCGTGCCGCTGGCGGCGGGCGATCTGCTGATCGTGGCCCGGGGGGGCACCACGGTGCCGTGGCAGGACGGCGAGGCCCTCAGCCTGCGCAGCCGCGCCAGCAGCCCCCTGGGGCTCAAACCGCATGTGATGGGGGGCGGCCCCCTGCTGCTGCAGAACGGGCGGGTGGTGCTCAACGGCGGCGCCGAGGGCTTCACGCCGGGGTTTCTGCAGCAGGGGGCCCCGCGCACGGTGGTGGGCAGCGATGGCCGCCAGCTGTGGCTGATCACCCTGCAGGGGCTGAATGGGCCCGGCCCCACCCTCTGGAGCACCGCCCAGGTGCTGCGGCAGCTGGGGCTTGTGGATGCCCTCAACCTCGACGGCGGCAGCTCCACCGGCCTGGTGGTGGCCGATGTGCAAACGGTGATGGGCCGCGGCGTGGCGGCGGCGGTGCACAACGGCCTGGGGCTGGTGCCGCGCCAGCCCTAGCCCTGACAAACTGGGCGGCGCGCCTGTGATCCGCCGATGCCCAAGGGCCATGGCCTGCAACTGACGGCCGCCGCCGCCGCCGAGCTGGGGCGCCAGGCCGCCGTGGCGGGCACCCCCGGGATGATGCACCTCGACCTGGTGGACGGGCAGTGCGAACGCTGGGTGATCCGCATCCGCCCGGGGCGGCTGGCCGGTGACCCGGTGGCCCGCGCCGACGGCATCACCCTGTTTGCCCCGGGCGACCAGGGCGAGCGGCTGGCGGCCCTGGAGCTCGATTACCGCGGCGACCTCAGCGGTGGTGGCTTCCTCATCCGCAGCCAGCAACCGCTGCGCATCTGCGCCTGCGGCGCCTCCTTCAGCCCCGCCCCCGAACCCCTGGCGGATGGGGTGCCGGCGACAAAGTAATGTGGCGGATTGTCGAAAACGGTCGGCCCGCCGACCCGCATTGGCCCTGGGCCATGCAGCGACGACTCTCGAAACCCATCGGCCCTCGATGCCCACGATTCAGCAGCTGATCCGCAGCGAGCGGCAGCGCCTTACCCGCAAGACCAAGTCGCCCGCCCTGCGCGCCTGCCCTGAGCGCCGTGGTGTCTGCACCCGCGTGTACACCTCCACCCCGAAGAAGCCCAACTCGGCGCTGCGCAAGGTGGCCCGTGTGCGCCTGACCTCCGGTTTCGAAGTCACGGCCTACATCCCCGGCATCGGCCACAACCTGCAGGAGCACTCCGTGGTGATGATCCGCGGTGGCCGTGTGAAGGATCTGCCCGGTGTCCGCTATCACATCATTCGCGGCACGCTCGACACCGCCGGTGTGAAGGATCGCCGCCAGTCGCGCTCCAAGTACGGCGCCAAGACCCCGAAGGATTGATCCGCTGATCCCCCCCTTTTTTCCTGACACCCGCATCCCAGGTTTATGTCCCGCCGCAATGCCGCTGAGAAGCGCCCGGTTCTGCCGGATCCCCAGTTCAACAGCCGTCTGGCCTCGATGATCGTGGCCCGGCTGATGAAGCACGGCAAGAAGTCCACCGCCCAGCGGATCCTCTCGGATGCGTTTTCGCTGATCGGTGACCGCACCGGTGCGGACCCCCTGGAAGTGTTCGAAACCGCCGTCAAGAACGCCACCCCCTTGGTGGAGGTGCGTGCCCGCCGGGTCGGTGGTGCCACCTACCAAGTGCCGATGGAAGTGCGCCAGGAGCGGGGCACCGCCATGGCCCTGCGCTGGCTGGTGAACTTCTCCCGCGCCCGCAACGGCCGCAGCATGGCCCAGAAGCTGGCCGGCGAACTGATGGATGCCGCCAACGAGGCCGGCAGCGCCGTTCGCAAGCGCGAAGAAACCCACAAGATGGCCGAGGCCAACAAGGCCTTTGCCCACTACCGCTACTGAGGCGGTCCACCGGGGCCCAGGGCGGGCCCCGCTGCAGCCCAGGTCGGCCAAGACCGACTTGTAGACTGACGCCCGCTTTTTTTGTCGACTACACCCTCCGGAGATCTACCCCGTGGCTCGCGCCTATCCCCTAGAACGCGTCAGAAATATTGGTATCGCGGCACACATCGACGCCGGCAAAACCACCACCACGGAACGGATCCTGTTCTATTCCGGGGTGGTGCACAAAATCGGTGAGGTGCACGACGGCGCCGCCGTGACCGACTGGATGGCCCAGGAGCGCGAGCGGGGCATCACGATCACCGCGGCCGCCATCTCCACCAGCTGGCGCGACCACCGCATCAACATCATCGATACCCCCGGCCACGTGGACTTCACCATCGAGGTGGAGCGCTCCATGCGGGTGCTGGACGGTGTGATCGCCGTGTTCTGTGCCGTGGGTGGTGTGCAGCCCCAGTCGGAAACCGTGTGGCGCCAGGCCGACCGCTACAACGTGCCGCGCATGGTGTTCGTCAACAAGATGGACCGCACCGGCGCCGACTTCCTCAAGGTCTACGGCCAGATCAAAGACCGCCTCAAGGCCAACGCCGCCCCGATCCAACTGCCGATCGGCGCCGAGGGCGAGCTCAGCGGCATCATCGACCTGGTGAAAAACCGCGCCTTCATCTACAAAGATGAGCTCGGCAAGGACATCGAAGAAACCGAGATCCCCGCTTCCATGGCCGATGAGGCCGCCGAGTGGCGCGCCAAGCTGATGGAAACCATCGCTGAAACCGATGAAGAGCTGATCGAGCAGTTCCTGGAAACCGGTGAACTGAGCGAGGAGCAGCTGCGCAAGGGCATTCGCGAGGGTGTTCTCAAGAATGGCCTGGTGCCGATGTTGTGCGGTTCCGCCTTCAAGAACAAAGGTGTGCAGCTGCTGCTGGATGCGGTGGTGGACTACCTCCCCGCTCCGGTGGATGTGCCCCCGATCCAGGGTGTGCTGCCCAACGGCGAGGAGGCCGTGCGGCCCGCCGACGACAACGCCCCCTTCAGCGCCCTGGCGTTCAAGGTGATGGCCGACCCCTTCGGCAAGCTCACCTTCGTGCGCATCTACTCGGGCGTGCTGCAGAAGGGCAGCTACGTGCTCAACTCCACCAAGGACAAGAAGGAGCGCATCTCCCGCCTGATCGTGCTCAAGGCCGACGATCGCGAAGAGGTGGATGAGCTGCGGGCCGGCGACCTGGGCGCCGTGCTGGGTCTGAAGGACACCACCACCGGCGACACCCTGTGCGTCGATGCTGATCCGATCATTCTGGAATCGCTCTTCATCCCCGAGCCCGTGATCTCGGTGGCCGTGGAGCCCAAGACCAAGGGCGACATGGAGAAACTCTCCAAGGCGCTGCAATCGCTGTCTGAAGAAGACCCCACCTTCCGGGTTCGCACGGATCCGGAAACCAGCCAAACCGTGATCGCCGGCATGGGCGAGCTCCACCTGGAAATCCTGGTGGACCGCATGCTGCGGGAGTTCAAGGTGGAAGCCAACATCGGTGCGCCTCAGGTGTCCTACCGCGAAACCATTCGCGGCAGTGCCAAGGGTGAGGGCAAGTTCGCCCGTCAGACCGGTGGCAAGGGCCAATACGGCCACGTGGTGATCGAAATGGAGCCCGGCGAGCCGGGTTCAGGGTTCGAATTCGTCAACAAAATTGTTGGCGGTATCGTGCCCAAGGAGTACATCGGCCCGGCGGAAGCCGGCATGAAAGAAACCTGCCAATCCGGCGTGATTGCAGGGTTCCCCATGATCGATGTCAAGGTCACCATGGTGGACGGGTCCTACCATGATGTGGACTCCTCGGAGATGGCGTTCAAGATCGCCGGCTCCATGGCCTTCAAAGACGGCGTCAAGAAGTGCAATCCTGTGCTGCTTGAGCCGATGATGAAGGTGGAGGTCGAGGTGCCCGAGGATTACCTCGGATCCATCATCGGCGACCTCTCCTCCCGGCGCGGCCAGGTTGAGGGTCAGTCCGTCGAAGATGGACAATCCAAGGTTCAATCCAAGGTCCCTCTGGCCGAGATGTTCGGCTACGCCACCCAGCTCCGATCCATGACCCAGGGTCGGGGTATCTTCTCGATGGAGTTCAGCCATTACGAGGAAGTTCCTCGTAATGTGGCAGAAGCCATCATTTCAAAGAATCAGGGTAATTCCTGATCTTTAACGCAGTACCACTTACCCACCCGATTCTTTTTCATCATGGCTCGCGAGAAGTTCGAAAGGAACAAACCCCACGTCAACATTGGCACCATCGGC
>RHBP01000079.1 GCA_010030955.1 Synechococcaceae bacterium WBB_10_009
TGTCGAAGCCAAAGGTCCACAGCAGCGTCGCCAGCCACAGGGCCAGCAGCGGCAGCCCACCCCGCAGGCTGCCGCTGGCGGCGGCCCAGGGGATCAGCACGGCGAAGCCCCAGCAGAGGGCCAACACCGCCTGGGGGTAGCCAAACCAGCGCTTGGCGGAGGGGTAGAGCAGCACCGGCGGCAGGGCCGCCAGCGCCAGCGCCAGGCAGAGGCCGCGGCTGCCGGCTGGTAGGCCCCAGAGCACCACCGCCAGGGCGGCCAGCAGGCACAGGGCCAGCAGCACGAAGGCCGCGGCCACACCGATGCGCCCGCTGGCCAGGGGGCGCTGGCGGGTGCGCTCCACCTGGGGGTCAATGCGCCGGTCCCAGAGGTCGTTGGCCACGCAGCCGGCCCCGCTCACCGCCAGGCCCCCCAGCACGATCCAGCCCACCAGGGGCGCCGGCGGGGGGGCGGCGGGTTGCAACCACAGGCTCCAGCCCGCCGGGATCAGCAGGATCAACCGGCCGCTGGGCTTGTCCCACCGCAGCAGCCCCAGCCAGGCCTGCAGCTGCGCTGGAAGGCCCGGACGGGGGGAGACCACGGGGGACACGGCTGTTGGCGCGCACCCTAGGGCTGCCGGTGGGGGCTGCAGCGGTGCGAAAGTGGCCGCGCTTCTGCGGCCATGGGCGTTTGACCGAGTCCCCCAGCAGCTCGTTGCGCCCGGTGGCGGGCATCGACATCGGCACCAACTCGATTCACCTGCTGATCGCCCAGGTGGACACGGCCCTGCGCAGCTTTTCGGTGCTGCTCACGGAGAAATCGACCACCCGCCTGGGGGACCGGGATCCGGAAACGGGCGACCTCAGCCCCGACGCCATCGAACGGGCCTTCACCACCCTGCGCCATTGCCGGGAGCTGGCGGCCAGCCACGGCGTGCAGCCGGGCGATGTGGTGACCGCCGCCACCAGCGCCGTGCGCGAGGCCCCCAACGGCCGTGAATTTCTGCAGGCGATTCAGGAGCAGCTGGGGCTGGAGGTGGACCTGGTGAGCGGCCCGGAGGAGGCGCGCCTGATCTACCTGGGGGTGCTCTCGGGCATGGCCTTCGGGGATCAGCCCCACCTGATCCTCGACATCGGTGGCGGCTCCACCGAACTGGTGCTGGCGGATGGCCGCGACGCCCGCGCCCTCACCAGCACCCGCGTGGGGGCGGTGCGCCTGCAGCGGGAATTCGTGCACGACGACCCGCTGCCCCCCCAGCGGGTGGAGTTTCTGCGGGCCTTCATTCAGGGGTCGCTGGAGCCGGCGGTGCTCAAGGTGCGGCAACGGCTCGAGGCCGGCGAGCGGCCGGTGCTGGTGGCCACCAGCGGCACCGCCATGGCGATTGCGGCGATGGCCGCCGCCGAAGATCCCCGCCCACCGCTGCGGCTGCAGGGCTACCGGGTGAGCCGTGAGCGGCTCGACCAGCTGCTGGATCGCTTGCTGGCCTTGAGCCCTGCCCAGCGGCGCGCCGTGCCGGGCCTCAATGAGCGCCGGGCCGAGATCATCGTGCCCGGTGCCCTGATCCTGCAGACCGCCATGGCGATGCTGGGGGCCAAGGAGCTGGTGATCTGCGAGCGGGCCCTGCGGGAGGGCCTGATCGTGGATTGGATGCTGCGCAACGATCTGATCGTGGATCGCTTTGCGTTCCAGAGCAGCATCCGCCAACGCACGGTGCTGCACCAGGCCCAGCGCTACGGCGTGGATCTGCCGCGGGCGGAGCGGGTGGCGAGCTACGCCCTCAGCCTCTATGGCCAAACCCAGGGGCTGCTGCACAGCGACGACGGCACCGGCCGCCAGCTGCTCTGGGCGGCGGCGATGCTGCACAGCTGCGGCCAGCACATCAACACCGGTGCCTACCACAAGCACAGCTGGTATTTGATCCACCACGGCGAGCTGCTGGGCTACTCCGACAGCGAGCAGCTGATGGTGGCCGCCATCGCCCGCTACCACCGCCGCTCCCTGCCCAAGAAGCGCCACGAGGCCTGGCAGTTGCTGGAGGGCCGAGACCAACGGCGCCTGGTGGCATCCATGGCGCTGCTGCTGCGCATGGCGGTGGCCCTCGACCGGCGCCCCCAGCCCGTGGTGGCCGGCATTCAGCTGCGCCGCGATGGCGACAGCGCCTGCTCGATCCGCCTGGAGCCGATGGCCTCGGACCTCGACCTCAGCCTCGAGCGCTGGAGTCTGGCCGCCTGTGCGGCGGCGGTGGAGGAGGCGGTGGGGGTGCGGCTCAGGGTGTTGGAGCCGTCGGAGTAGGGGGAGCCGGCTTGGTGGTCGGCGGCTTGAAGCTGATCCAGTTGATCTGATCGATGGGCCCCAGCGGTTTCGCCGGCGCCGTGCCCAGGCTGGCCAGCACCAGGTCAGGGCGACCCGCCAGCACCCGCAGGCCCTGGCCCAGGGGGAAGACGCGGCGCCCCTCCAGGTTGCCTTCAAACAGTTGCTTGTTGCCGGCGATGCTGCGCACCTCGATCCAGCTGGGCTGGGGGCTGCTGAGGGTGAGGCTGGTGGGCGTCGCCGCCGGTTTGATGGCGGGCTTGGGGGTGGGTTTGCGGGCCGGTTTGGCCGGGGGCAGGGGCGTGCTGGGTTTCGCCGGAGCGGCGCCGCTGAGGGCCCGCAGGCGCCCCTCAAGCCAGCTGAGCTCGTTGGGCAGGCCCTGGCGGTTCTGCCAGCCCCAGGTGCCGGCGCTGATCAGGCCCGCCAGCAGCGCCAGCTGGGCCAGGCGCTGGAGCGGGCCGGGCCGCTGCCGCTGCGAGGCCTTGGCCTCGGTGTATTGGCTGGCGGTGAGGCGGCTGGGGCGGCGTTCATCGGCCTGGCCTTCGGCGATGGCCAGGGGTGCCGGCGCCGGCTTGATCGTGAAACCACCCTTCTTGAGGGGGGTCACCAGTGGGTCGATGTCCAGGTCGAGAAGGCTGGCCACCCGGCGCGCCTGGGCGATCACGAACACCAGTTCGGGCAGGCGGGCTTGGTCAGCCTGCTCGAGGGCCTGCAGTTGCTCTTCGCCCATGCGCAGCTGGGCCGCCAGCTGGGCCAGTTCGAGGCCGCGGCTGAGGCGGGCCTCCCGCAGGCTGCTGCCCAGGCTTTCCAGGGCTGGGGTGAGGCCGTTCTCCAACGTGGTCACCGCCGCAGGGCCAGGAAACAGTGGCGGCATTGTGCCTTGAATCGTCAGCTTTTGCCCACAACCGTGTCGCAAAACCAGTGCTGGACCTGGATTTGCCCTGAATTCAAATGGGCGATACTGGATTCGAACCAGTGACCCCTTCCGTGTGAAGGAAGTGCGCTACCGCTGTGCTAATCGCCCTCGTGCGCTGATCGCTCGAGCTTGATGAGCTTAAAACATGGCCCCTCCATGGCCCCTCGTCCTCAGCTGGCGCCGGGGCGGAACAGGTGGTCATGGCTGGCGGAGTAGAGCAGTGAGCGGGCCGTCTCCGGTGCCCGCAGGGCCGGGCTCACCAGGTAGAGGGTGGTGCGGATCAGTTGGCGCTCCTCGCTGGCCTGGGCCATGGCGCTGAGGGGCACCACCTGCAGCCACTGGTCGGGCCAGCTAACGCGGTAGCCGATGGCCACCGGTGTGTCCGCCGGGTAGTGCTGCAGCAGCTCCCGCTGCACCTCGGCCACGTGGCGGGCGCTCAGATACAGGCAGAGGGAGGCCCCCAGGGCCGCCAGGTGCGGCAGGGATTCGCGTTCGGGCACGCCGGTGCGGCCGCCGGCCCGGCTGAGCACGATCGTTTGCACCAGGCCGGGGATGGTGAGTTCAGCCCGCAGGGCCGCGGCGGTGGCCTGGTAGGCACTGAGGCCGGGCACCACCTCCACCTCCACCTCGGCATCCAGCAGGCGGCAGAGCTGTTCGTTGAGGGCGCTGTAGAGGCAGGTGTCGCCGTCGTGCAGGCGCACCACGCGCCGGCCCGCCGCCACCCGATCGAGCATCAGCTCCATCACCTGCTCAAGGGTGAGGGTGCTGGTGCGAATCCGCTCGCAGCCCGGCGGGGCCATGGCCGCCAGCTGGGGGTTCACCAATGAGTCGGTCCAGATCAGCACCTCCGCCTGCTCAATGGCCCGGGCGGCCCGCAGGGTGAGCAGGTCGGGGGCGCCGGGGCCGGCCCCCACGATCCACACCTTGCCGGCGGTGCCGGTTGCGGCGCTCATGGCTGCCCCTGGCGGCTGGGGTCCGGCAGGGGCTGGTGGCGGCCGTAGAGCCAGTAGAGGCCCAAGCTGCCCAGGCCGATCAACAGCAGGCTCATCAGCTGGGCCATGCGCAGGCCACCGGCGCAGTCCGGCGGGGTGCCCATCAGGCAGAGGGGATCGATGCGCAGGCCCTCAATCCAGAGGCGCCCGGCGCTGTAGGCGATCAGGTACACGCAGCTGAGGGCGCCGGGCGGCAGCGGCATGGTGCCGCGGATCCCCCGGCGGAACAGCACCAGCAGCAGGGCCAGCACCCCCAGGTTCCACAGGGATTCGTAGAGGAAGGTGGGGTGGAAGGTGGCCTGGTCGAGGAACTCCAGGGGCCGATTGGCCATGGGGATGGTGAGCTTCCAGGGCAGGTCGGTGGGCAGGCCGAAGGCTTCGGAGTTGAAGAAGTTGCCCCAGCGGCCGATGGCCTGGCCCAGGGCCACGGAGGGGAGCAGCACGTCGAGCAGGTTCCAGAAGGCCAGCCGCCGCCAGCGGGCGTAGACGATCACGGCGGCGGTGCCCCCCAGCAGGGCACCGTGGATGGCGATGCCGCCGCGCCACACCGCCAGGGCATCCAGCCAGTTGAGTTGGTACTGCCGCCACTCGAACAGCACGTAGTAGAGCCGTGCCCCCACCACCGCCGCCAGCACCAGGATCGGCAGCAGGTCGGCGATCAGCGCCGGATCGAGGCCCCGCTGTTTGCCCAGCCGCGTGGCCAGGGCCAGGCCCAGCAGCACGGCGATGGCGATCAGCAGGCCATACCAGCGCAGAGAAAAGGGGCCCAGCTGAAACAGCAGGGGCCCCGGCGAGGTGAACACGGCGAGCGGCATCAGACGCCTTCGGCGGCCTGCACCTTCTCCACCTGCTTCTTCTTGAGCACCAGCATGATCTGGGCCAGGGCCACGGCGGCGAAGAAGGCCAGCAGGCCGTAGATGCGGTTGGGGTTCTGCAGCACCACCTCGGCATCCAGTTGGCCGAAGCCGCCCACGTTGGGGTCGTTGGTGAGGGCGGCGCCGGCGGCCACCGCATCACCCACCTGGGCGGTGATGGTGGGGCCGGCGGGGATGGCGTCGTTGACGGTGTTGCCATCGGCAGCCTGGATCACCACCACGGAGCCGCCGTTGTCGCCGGCGTTGATGGCCTGAACGGTGCCGGCCACGGAGGCGGTGAACACGCCGTTGTTGCTCTTCTCACCGGTGGGATACACCTGGCCGCGGCCGCGGTTGCCGCCCACGTGCAGCTGGTATTTGCCGAAGTGAATGGCGCTGTCGGCGGCGGGGTCGGGGGAGAGGATCGGGAAGACGATCTTCTGGTGGTCATCGCCGGGCAGGGGGCCCACCAACAGGATGTTGGGGTTCTCCTCGTTCCAGGTGGTCACGTACACCCCGGCGGTCTCCTCCTTGAGCTCGTCGCTGAGGCGGTCGGCAGGAGCCAGGGTGAAGCCATCGGGGAGCATCACCACGGCGCCCACGTTGAGGCCGGTGGGGCTGCCGTCGCCAGCCACCTGCTGCACGCTGGTGTCGTAGGGGATCTCCACTTCCACCTTGAACACCTCATCGGGGAACACCGCCTGGGGCAGTTCCACGTGGGTGGGCTTCTTGGCCAGGTGGCAGTTGGCGCAGGCCAGCTTGCCGGTGGCTTCCCGGGGGTAGTCGTAGTTCTGCTGGGCCCAGAAGGGGTAAGCCCAGCTGGCCTGGGGGGCGAACAGCAGGGCGCTGAGGGCCAGCAGCGAGCTCAGCAGCAGGGAGACGGGGCGACGCATGGGGCGGAACGGCGAGGGGGGAACGGTCGGGGAGCTGATCAGACCCACCAGGGCTTCTCGCCGGTGCGGAAATCGGTTTCGGTCCACTGGCTGAGGAACACGTTGTCGCTCTCGACGCTCACGTGGGCCAGGGCCAGGGAGAGGGGGGCGGGGCCGCGCACCACCTTGCCGGTGGCGTCGTACTGCGAGCCGTGGCAGGGGCACATGAACTTGTTGGCGGCGGCGTTCCAGGGCACCACGCAACCCAGGTGGGTGCAGATGGCGTTGATGCCGTAGCTGCCGATGGCATCGCTGCCCTCAACAATCAGATAGGTGGGGTCGCCCTTGAGGCCCTGCACGAGGTTGCGGTCGCCCTCGCGGTGGCTGCTGAGCCAGCCGCTGGCGGTCACGGCATTGCCGAGCTCGTCCTTGGCGGAGGTGCCGCCGCCGCCACCGGCGGCGCGGGGGGGGATGAAGTAGTTCACCACCGGGTAGAGGGCCCCGAGCGCAACGCCCGTCACCGACCCGAAGGTCAGCAGGTTCATGAACTGGCGACGGCCCATTCCGGGGACGTCACCACCTGAGGCGCTGGCTGGAACCTGGCTCATACGGCGCGGTGTGGTGACCACATCAACGTGACGGCCATTATGAACCTTGCCTCCACCGTTCCCGTGGCTGATCCCAGCCCGCTGCCGGAAGCCTGCAACATGCTGTTGCTGTTGCTGCTGCCCCGCCATCGCGGCGCGTTGTTGTGAGCACCCCCGCCGCTGCGCCCCTGGCCGCCGCCGAAATCCTGCAGATCCTGCGGCAACGCTGGCAGGCCTCCTACGACCTGCAGTTGATCGTGCGCCGGGGCCGGCTGTATTTGCAGGTGATGTGGGGCTATCTCGAGCAGCAATCCTTCCCGATGACCGCCGAGCAGTACGGCGCCAAGTTGGAGGAGCTGGCGGCCAACCTCAACGGCCTGGGGGTGGCGGGCCAGGTGCGCCATTGGCTCAGCACCACCAAGGACAAACCGCGGCTGGGCAAGGCGATGACCCTGCCGCTGGAGCTGCCGGAGGGGCGGGCCAGCGAGTTTTTGCTGTGAGGGGACGGCGGCGTCAGGCGCGCTGCACCAGCCGCGCCAGGCCCACCCCCACCAGGTAGAGGGCCGTGATCGCGCCGCTGAGCAGCAGCATCGTGATCGGATCGGTGGAGGGGGTGAGCACCGCCCCGGCCAGGGCGGAGGCCACCACCACAAACCGCCAGGCGGAGAGCATGGTCTGGGCCCGCACCAGCCCGAGGGCCGCCAGCAGCATCTGCAGCACCGGCAGTTGGAAGGCCAGGGCGGTGGCCACCATCAGCAGCAGCACGAAATCGAGGTAGCGCTCGATCGACCACAGCGGTTCCACCACATCGGCGCCGTAGCTCACCAGGAAGTTGAGGGCCGCCGGCACCAGGGCCCACCAGGCGAAGGCCAGGCCCGCCAGGAACAGCACCGCCGACCCCCCCACCGCCGGCGCCACCAGCCGTTGCTCCCGGCGGGTGAGGCCCGGCAGCACGAAGGCCAGGGCCTCGTAGAGCACGTAGGGCAGGGCCAGGGTGAGGCCCGCGTAGCCCGCCACCTTCAGCGACACAAACAGGAATTCGCCGGGGGCCAGCTGCAGGAAGTGGATGCCGCGGGCGG
>RHBP01000080.1 GCA_010030955.1 Synechococcaceae bacterium WBB_10_009
GGCCTGGTGGCCTTCGCTGCCGCCATCGGCGCCATGCCGCTGGACATGCCCGAATCGGTGCTGGTGAAGTTCTCCGGCTCGCTGCAGCCGGGCGTGACCCTGCGCGATGTGGTGAACGCCATCCCCTACGTGGCCATCCAGCAGGGGCTGCTCACCGTGGCCAAGGAGGGCAAGCAAAACATCTTCAACGGCCGGATCATGGAGATCGAAGGCCTGCCCGATCTGAAGCTGGAACAGGCGTTTGAACTCACCGACGCCACCGCCGAGCGCTCCTGCGCCGGCAGCACCATCAAGCTCTCGGTGGACACGGTGAGCGAATACCTGCGCAGCAACGTGGCGCTGCTCAAAAACATGATTGCGCGCGGCTACAGCGATGAGCGCACCCTGGCGCGGCGCATCAAGGCCATGGAGGCCTGGCTGGCCAACCCGGTGCTGCTGGAGGCCGACGCCGATGCCGACTACGCCGCGGTGATCGAGATCGACCTCGATGCGATCACCGAACCGATCCTGGCCTGCCCCAACGACCCGGACAACGTCAAAACCCTCAGCGCCGTGGCCGGTGCGCCGGTGGATGAGGTGTTCATCGGCTCCTGCATGACCAACATCGGCCACTACCGCGCCGCCGCCACGGTGCTGGAGGGCCAGGGGCAAAACAGCGCCCGGCTGTGGGTGTGCCCCCCCACCCGCATGGACGAGGAGATGCTCAAGCAGGAGGGCTACTACGCCATCTTCGAGAAGGCCGGCTCGCGCATGGAGATGCCCGGCTGCTCCCTGTGCATGGGCAACCAGGCCCGGGTGGAGGACAACACCACCGTGTTCTCCACCAGCACCCGCAACTTCAACAACCGCCTCGGCAACGGCGCCCAGGTGTACCTGGGCAGCGCCGAGCTGGCGGCGGTGTGCGCCCAGCTGGGCCGCATCCCCAGCAAAGATCAATACCTGGCCATCGCCGCGGCCAAGATCGATCCCCGCGGCGCCGAGCTCTACCGCTACCTCAACTTCGACCAGATCGAGGGCTTCGAGGATGCCGGCCGGGTGGTGAGCGCCGAGCAGGAGGCGAGAGTGTTGGCCGAGGTGTAAGCCCACGGCCCTGGATCAGGAAACCCTGCTGTTTGAACCGGCGGCGCCCGAGGCGGGCGCCCTGCGGGCGGTGTTGGCCTTCCCCAGCACCTACAGCGTGGGCATCACCAGCCTGGGGTTCCAGGTGGTGTGGGCCACCCTGGCCCGCCGCAGCGACGTGGACGTGCGGCGCCTGTTCACCGACCAGGGGGATCCCCCCCACGGCGGCCAGCGCGGCCGCGGCCCGGACCTCGACCTGTTCGGCCTCTCCCTGAGCTGGGAGCTCGATGGACCGGTGCTGCTCGATCTGCTGGAGCAGCAGCGGATTCCGCTCTGGGCCAGCGAGCGGGGCGACGGCGATCCGATCGTGTTTGGCGGTGGGCCGGTGCTCACCGCCAACCCCGAGCCCCTGGCCCCCTTCTTCGATGCGGTGCTGCTGGGGGATGGCGAGCTGCTGCTGCCCGCCTTCATCGACGCCCTGCAGGCCTGCCGCTCGGCGCCACGGGCGCAGCGGCTGCGGCAGTTGGCCCAGGTGCCGGGGGTCTACGTGCCCAGCCTCTATGCACCCCGCTACGGCGGCGAGGGCCAACTGCTGGCGGTGGAGCCGATCGAGGCGGGCATCCCCGAAACGGTGGCCAAGCAAACCTGGCGCGGCAACACCCTCAGCCACTCCACGGTGATCACGCCCGAGGCCGCCTGGCCCTCGATTCACATGGTGGAGGTGGTGCGCAGCTGCCCGGAGCTGTGCCGCTTCTGCCTGGCCAGCTACCTCACCCTGCCGTTCCGCACCCCCAGCCTCGACGACGGCCTGATCCCTGCGGTGGAGGCGGGCCTGGGGGCCACCCAGCGGCTGGGGCTGCTGGGGGCCTCGGTGACCCAGCACCCCCAATTCAGCGATCTGCTGCAGTGGCTGGATGGCGATCGCTTCGAGGGCACGCGGGTGAGCGTGAGCTCCGTGCGGGCCGCCACGGTGACACCGGAGCTGGGGCGGATCCTGGCCAAGCGGGGCAGCAAATCGCTCACCATCGCCATCGAAAGCGGCAGCGAGCGCCTGCGCCAGGTGGTGAACAAAAAGCTGGCGGGCGAGGAGATCTTCGCCGCGGCCCGCTACGCCAAAGAAGGGGGCCTCAGCGGCCTCAAGCTCTACGGGATGGTGGGGCTGCCCAGCGAAACGGAGGCCGATGTGGAGGCCACCGCCGAGCTGCTGCTGGCCCTCAAGAAGGCCACACCGGGCCTGCGCCTCAGCCTGGGGGTGAGCACCTTCGTGCCCAAGGCCCACACCCCCTTCCAGTGGCAGGGCGTCCGCCCGGAGGCGGAGAAACGGCTCAAGCTGCTGGCCAAACGGCTCAAACCCAAGGGGGTGGAGCTGCGCCCGGAGAGCTACGGCTGGAGCGTGATCCAGGCGCTGCTCTCCCGCAGCGACCGCCGCCTGGCGCCGGTGATCGCCGCCGCCCGCGGCCGCCACGACAGCCTCGGCGGCTGGAAGCAGGCCTACCGCCAGAGCGAGGCCACCCCGGCCCTACCCAGCTGGGAGGCGGTGGTGCACGCCCCCTGGGGGGCGGAGCAGGTGCTGCCCTGGGGCCACCTGCAGGGGCCGCTGCCGGCTACGACCCTGCGGCAGCACCACGATCAGGCCCTGGGCTGAGCCGGCAGCGCAGCCCCACCAGCAGCACCCAGCCGGCGATGTTCAAACGGCTGTCGTACATGGGGATGTCGGTGGCGTGCAGGGCCACCAGCACCAGGGTGGCCGCCCACCAGGCGCGCTCAAACAGGCGGCCGCCGGCCATGCCATCCAGGGCCGTGCGCACCAGCAGCCAGAGCACCAGCCCCACCAGTGCCACGGCCACGGGCCAGCCGTGGCTCTGGGCCAGATCCAAGGCGATGGTGTGGGCGTGGTTGATGAAATAGCCGGCCCGCTCCTGGTAGATCGCCCCAAACGACTGGGCCCCCCAGCCAAACCAGGGGCGCTGGCTGATCAGCTGCAGCGCCATGGTCCACAGGCTGAGGCGGGTGAGGGCCTCGGGCCGAATCCCCTGGGAATTCACGTCGTTGAGCCGCCCCCACACCGATTGGGGCACCAGCTCCCGCAGGGGGGTCTGCAGGGCCGGCGGCACCCCGGGCACGGTGGCCAGCAACACCGGCAGCAGGGCCAACAGCAGCAACGGCAGCAACCACAGCCAACGCCCCGGACCCAACACCACCGGCAGGCCCAACACCAGGGCACCCCAGCCGTTGCGGGAATCGGTGGCCACCAGGGCCGCCACCTGGGCCACCACGATCGCCAGGCCCGCCAGCCATGCCAGCCGTGTCGGGGCGCCGTCGCGCCAATGGCGCAGGTGCTGCAACCAGGCCGCCAGGGCGAGGGGCCAGGTCATCGCCAACCAGGCGGCGGTGACATTCGCGTACTCGAACAGCCCCGAGAGCCGCCCCGGCGGGTTGCCGCCGGCCTGCACCCACCAGATCACCGCACCGCCAAACAGCTGCAACGGCCCGCTCCAGCCGAGCAGCATCTGCCCCAGGCCGGTGACCAGCACCGGCACCGTGCCCACCACAAACCACAGGGCCAGCCGCCGCCGCGCCGGGGCACTGGCCAGGTAGGGCTGGAACCCCCAGAACGCCCAGAAGAAGGGCAACCAGTTGGCCAGGCCGATCCAGGCCAGCCAGCCGCTGGGGGCACGGAAACAGCCCAGCAGCATCCACACGGCCACGGCGGCCAGCAGCAGGTTGAGCCGGTCGTGCCACCAGGGCGCCCGTCCGCGGCTCCCCTGGATCAAGGCCACCAACAACAGCAACCCGGCCAGCAATGCGCTGGCGGGCAGCAGCAACAGCCCCAGCTGGAAGCACCGCCAGCCGAGCACCGCCGCCTGGGGGGGGCGCTCCCGGTCGAGCCAGGCCAGCAGCCGGCTCATGCGAACACCGCCGTGCGGCCGCGGTACACGATCACCTGGCGCTTGAGGTGCAACCGCACCGCCCGGGCCAGGGCCAGGCGCTCCGTGTCGCGCCCCTTGCGGATCAAATCCTCCACCTCATCGCGGTGGCTCACCGACACCGTCGACTGGGCAATGATCGGCCCGCCATCGAGCTCCTCGGTCACGTAGTGGGCCGTGGCTCCGATCAGCTTCACGCCCCGCTCCCAGGCCCGGTGGTAGGGCTGGGCCCCTTTGAAGGCCGGCAGGAAGGAGTGGTGGATGTTGATCACCCGGTGGAAGGCATCGGGGGGATCGAAGGCCGTGAGGAAGGCGGGGCTGAGCACCTGCATGTATTTGGCCAGGATCACCAGCTCAATGCCGTGCTCCGCCAGCAACGCCAGATGGGTGGCCTCCGCACGTTCGCGGCTGTCGGCGCTGATCGGCACGTGCTCGAAACGGGCGCCGAACTCCGCCGCGATCGGCGCCAGATCGGGGTGGTTGGCGATCACCAGGGGCACCCGCATCGGCAATTCGCCGGTGCGCACCCGCCAGAGCAGATCCAGCAGGCAGTGGTCCTGCTTGCTCACGAAGATCGCCACCGGCGGGTGGGTATCGGAGAAGTTCACCTTGTATTCGCCGCCAAGCCGCTCCGCCAGGGCCCGGGCCGTGGGGCAGATGGCCTCGCGCGGCAGGCCGAAGCCCTCCAGCTGCCACTCGATGCGGCTGAGGAACAGGCCCGCCCCCTGGTCGCTGTGGTGGTCGGCGTGCACGATGTTGCCGCCGTTGGCCGCCACCCAGCCGGAGAGTTCCCGCACCAGCCCCGGCCGATCGGGGCAAATCATCTGCAGGATCGCCGTGGCTGCCGTCATCGCGGAGGCACAAGAACACCGGAATCCGCATTGTGCCGACCGGGGGCAAACACCCTGGGTAAAGTCCCGCTACCAGCTTCTCCGCCATGGCCGCCCTGCCCCTGTCTGCGCAGTTCGCCCAGCTGTTCAGCCACGCCGCCAGCGCCATGCGCCGGATGGGGACCCTGGCCCTGGCGGTGCTGCTCTGCTTCGGCCTGGCGGCCTGCGATGGCGGCAGCCGCAAGGCGGCCAGCCTCAGCGCCGATGACATCGCCGTGATCGAGCGCCAGGCCGAGGGATTCCTCGCCGCCCGCGACCGACTGCCCGAGTTGGCCAGCCTGGTGAACGAACGCGACTGGACCTTCACCCGCAACCTGATCCACGGCCCCATGCAGGAAGTGGGCCGCGAGATGCTCTACATCAACCAGCGCCTGCTGCCCCCCGAGCGGGCCGAGGCCACCCAGCGGGCCGATGCCCTCAAAGCGGCCCTGGCGGAGCTGGATGAGGCGGCCCGCCTGCAGGATTCCAACAAGCTGAGCAAGGCCTACATCAAGGTGGCCAGCGGCTTCGGCCTCTACGCCCAGGTGCTGCCCGCCCAGGTGCAGGCCGACCTCAAGCAAAGCTGAGGCCGCTGCTGCCCTGAGCGCCCCACCCGAGCCCACCGGCCACCACGACAGGGGCCACCAGGAGAGCGTTGGCGTGATCGGCGCTGGCGTGGTGGGCCTGGCGGTGGCCTGGTTGCTCAGCCGCCGGGGCCACCCGGTGCTGCTGATCGATCCGGCAGCCAGCCCCAGCACCAGCAATCTGCGCAGCGGCAGTGGGGCGGCCCTGGGCCTGCTGATGGCCCAGGTGTACCGGCGCAGCAGCGGCCGGGGGTGGCGCCTGCGGCAACAGTCCCTGGCCCTGTGGCAGCAGTGGCGCCAGGAGCTGGACCAGCGCGGCCACGCCATCCCCTTCCGCCCCGGCCTGCTGCAGCTGGCCAGCAGCGCCGACGAGCTGGAGGCCCAGCGGCGGCTGGTGGAGCAGCGCCAACGCCAGGGGCTGCCGCTGCGTTGGTTGGGGCCCGAAGCCCTTGCGGCCCTGCGGCCCCAGCTGCCGCCCGCCGCCCTGGGGGGGGTGCTCTCCCCCAACGACGGGCAACTGGATCCCCTGGCCGCCATGGCCGCCCTGCGGGCCGATGCCACTGCGGCCGGGATGGAAACCTGGCCCGTGGCCGTGGAGCAGATCAGCCGCGGCGATGGCCCCGAGCGGCGCTGGCGGGTGCACGGGGCCGGGGCCGATGGCGGCTGCCGCCCCTGCCGCTGGCTGGTGGTGTGCGCCGGGCTGGGCAGTGCGGGCCTGGTGGAGGGGCTGGGGCACGGGCGGCCCCTGGGGCCGGTGCTGGGCCAGGCCCTAGAGCTGCAGCTGCCCCACGGCTTGGATGCCGAGGGCGATGGCCCGGAGCGCTGGCCCGGCAGCCTCAGCTGGGGGGGCATCAACCTGGTGCCGCGGCCGGGGGGGCGCCTGTGGCTGGGGGCCACGCTGGAGCCCGGCGAGGTGGCGGATCCGGCCCAGGGGGCCCAGCTGCAACTGCTGGGGGGTCAGGCGCCCGAATGGCTGCGCCAGGCCACGGTGCTGGAGCGGTGGCAGGGGCTGCGGGCCCGCCCCCTGGGGCGGCCGGCGCCGCTGCTGGAGGCCCTGGAGCCGGGGCTGCTGCTGGCCTCAGGCCACCACCGCAACGGCGTGTTGCTGGCCCCCGCCAGCGCCGAATGGGCGGCGGAGCAGATCGCCCAGGGGGGGCCGGCCTGAGGGCCCATCAGCCGCGGCAGCCAACAAAAAGCCCCCCTGACGGGGGGCTGGCGGCGCCATCGGCGCGCGATCAGCTGGATTGCTGGATCACTTGGTCTCGGTGAACTCGGCGTCGATCACGTCGTCACCGGCGGCTCCGGCGTCGGCACCGCTGCCGTTGGCACCGGGGGCTGCCCCGTCGGCACCGGCGGCCTGCTGATACACGGCGGCACCGGCGGCGTAGAGGGCCTGCTGCAGGGTCTCCAGCTCGGACTTCATGGTGTCGAAGTCCTCCTTCTCGATCGCCTCCTTGAGCTTGGCGGAGGAACCCTCCACCTTGGCCTTGTCCTCGGCGCCCACCTTGTCGCCCAGTTCGCCCAGCTGCTTTTCGGCCTGGTACACCAGGGTTTCGGCCTGGTTCTTGAGGTCGATGCGCTCGCGCTTCTCCTTGTCGGCGGCGGCGTTGGTCTCGGCGTCCTTCACCATCTTCTCCACCTCGTTTTCGCTGAGGGTGGAGGCGCCGGTGATCGAGATGCTCTGCTCCTTGCCGCTGCCCTTGTCCTTGGCGGTGACGCTCAGGATGCCGTTGGCATCGATGTCGAAGGTCACCTCGATCTGAGGCACGCCACGGGGGGCCGGCGGGATGCCATCGAGGCGGAAGGTGCCCAGCGACTTGTTGTCGCTCGCCATCTCACGCTCGCCCTGCAGCACGTGGATTTCCACGTTGGTCTGCCCATCCACCGCCGTGGAATACACCTCGGTTTTCTTGGTGGGGATGGTGGTGTTGCGGGTGATCATCTTGGTCATCACGCCGCCGAGGGTCTCCACGCCCAGGGAGAGCGGGGTCACATCCAGCAGCAGGATGTCCTTCACCTCACCGGCGAGCACACCGCCCTGGATGGCGGCGCCCACGGCCACCACCTCGTCGGGGTTCACCG
>RHBP01000009.1 GCA_010030955.1 Synechococcaceae bacterium WBB_10_009
GCTCACTCTGGTGGAGAAGGCCCAGAAAGAGGTGGAGCTGGCGGATGTGGAGCGCATGCAGCAGAAGCTGCAGGAGGCCACCTTCGACTTCTCCGATTTCGTGCAGCAGATGCGCCTGATCAAGCGCATGGGCTCCCTGGGGGGGCTCATGAAGCTGATTCCGGGGATGAACAAGATCGATGACGGCATGCTCAAGCAGGGCGAAGAGCAGCTCAAGAAGATCGAAGCGATGATCAGCTCGATGACCGAAGCGGAGCGGCGCGACCCGGATCTGCTGGCGGCCCAGCCCTCGCGGCGGCGGCGCATCGCCGGCGGCAGCGGCCACACCCCGGCGGATGTGGACAAGGTGCTGCAGAACTTTCAGCAGATGCGCGGCTTCATGCAGCAGATGACCCGCGGTGGTGGAATGCCCGGCATGGGCGGCTTCCCCGGCATGGGGGGCATGGGCGGCTTCCCCGGCGGCATGCCCGGCATGCCTGGAATGCCCGGCATGGGCGGGGCCCCGGGCGGACGCGGCAAGGGCGCCGGCATGCCCAAGGCCCCCAAACCCGCCAAGAAGCGCAAAGGATTCGGCGAACTCTGAGGGGGGTGACCCCGAAGGGTATTGTGGTCGTTTGGCGCGAGAGTTCAGCTGGCTGACACCAGCTGTGCCGTGCCGCCCCCATCCAGTCAGCAAGGCAAGGCCACAATGATCAAGCTCCGCCTGAAGCGGTTCGGCAAAAAGCGGGAAGCGAGCTTCCGCCTGGTGGCCTGCAACAGCACCTCACGCCGTGACGGCCGCCCCCTTGAGGAGCTGGGTTTCTACAACCCCCGCACCAAGGAGACCCGCCTGAACACCGAGGCCATCCGCGCTCGCCTGGCCCAGGGTGCCCAACCCACCGACACCGTGCTGACCCTGCTGGAGCGCGGCGGCCTGGTGGACAAGAGCGTGCGCCCCTCCGTGGTGGTGGGCCAGAAGAAGCAAACCGCCATCCGCGAAGCCGCTGCCAAGCAGGCCGCCAAGGAAGCCGCCGAAGCCAAGGCCGCGGAAGCTGCCGCCGCCGCCGAAGCCAAGGCTGCCGCAGAAGCTGCTGCCGCCGCTGAAGCTGCCGCTGCCGCCGAAGCCGCCACCGAGGCTGCCGACGAGGCCCCCGCTGACGACGCTGCCGCCGACGCCTGAGGCCCCGCCCCATGGCCGGGGCTGACACCCTCAGCACATTTCAGATCGACCTTCCGGACCAGGACGCCGCCCTGGCCCTGGCCGGTGAGGCCGAATCCACCCTGCATCGCCTCGAAGCACTCACCGGCGCTTCGTTGGTGCTGCGGGGTTTGTGTTTGCAATTGCGCGGGCGCCCCAACCAACTGGAGCGGGCCGCCGGCCTGGTGGAGCTGCTGCGCCCCCTCTGGCAGGAGGGCCAGGCCATCACCCAGGTGGATGTGCAAACCGCCCTCACCGCCCTCGACACGGGCCGCGGCGAGGAGCACCAACAACTCGGCCAACAGGTGCTGGCCCGCAGCCAGAGCGGCAAGCTGCTGCGCCCCCGCACCCTCAAGCAGCGGGCCTACGTGGAGGCCATTGAACGCCACGACCTCACCCTGGCCCTCGGCCCCGCCGGCACCGGCAAAACCTTCCTGGCGGCGGTGCAGGCGGTGCGGGCCCTGCAGGAACGGCGCGTGCAGCGGCTCATCCTGACGCCTGACGCGCCCCGCCGTGGAGGCGGGCGAACGGCTGGGGTTTCTGCCGGGGGACCTGCAGCAAAAGGTGGATCCCTACCTGCGGCCGCTCTACGACGCCCTGCACACCCTGCTGGGACAGGAGCGCACCACGGCCCTGATCGAAAAAAACGTGATCGAGGTGGCCCCCCTGGCCTACATGCGCGGCCGCACCCTGGCCGATGCCTTCGTGATCCTCGATGAGGCCCAGAACACCACCCCCGCCCAGATGCGCATGGTGCTCACCCGCCTGGGGGAGGGGTCGCGCATGGTGGTCACCGGCGACCCCACCCAGGTTGACCTGCCCCCCAACCAACTGAGCGGCCTGATCGAAGCGGCCCAGGTGCTGGAGGGGGTGGAGGGGGTGGCCATCTGCCAGCTCACCGCCGCCGATGTGGTGCGCCACCCGCTGGTGCAGCGGTTGGTGAACGCCTACGCCCACCGTGACGCCGCCCGCCAGGCCCCCCGACCCCGATAGGGGGATCCGCACCCAACGGAGCCGGGGCCATCCCCCGCAACCGCAAAACCGCTGGCAGGATGTGGGGAGTCTTCCCCCCTGTGCCATGCCGGCCAGCAGCAATTTCCAGGAGGCCATCCGCGAGGCGCAATACGGCGCCCTGGTGGGCCCCAATGTGGTGAACAAGGCCCTGCCCTACGTGGGCGGCGGCATGGTGCTCACCGCCGGTGGCGTAATGGGCGGTCTGGCCCTGATGGCCAGCAACCCAGCCGGCTTCATGCCCCTGTTTTGGGTGGCCCTGATCGGCAACTTCGTGCTGTTCTTCGTGGCCCAGAACGTGGCCCTGAAGGGCAACAACAGCACGGCCCTGCCGCTGCTCACCGCCTACAGCCTGCTCACCGGCTTCACCCTCAGCGGCCTGGTGGCGATGGCAATCGGCACCGCCGGCATCGGCGCCATCGGCACCGCCGCCCTGGCCACCGGCATCACGTTCGTGGCCGCCTCCGTGATGGGGCGCCGCATGAGCGACAGCGTCGGCCAGGCCCTCAGCGGCGCCGTTGGGCTGGGCATCCTCGGCCTGGTGATCGCCATGTTGGTGCAGATCGTCGGCGGCCTGTTCGTGCCGGGCTTCGGCAGCGGCGGCTTCGAGCTGCTGATCGCCGGCTTCGGCACCGTGCTGTTCGTGGGCGCAGCCTTCGTGGACTTCTACACGATGCCCCGCACCTACAGCGACGACCAATACCTGGCCGGCGCCCTGGGGATGTACCTCACCTACATCAACCTGTTCATCTTCATCCTGCGGCTGATCATTGCCCTCAACGGCGGCGGCCGCCGCGAGTGAGCCAAGCCCCAGGTCTTCCCCCCATCAGCCCAGCACCCCCTCCGGGGGGTGCTTTTTTGTGGGTTGTCTTGGGGCTCACGGGCGCTGTTCAGCCCTCCGCCACCGCCAGCACCGCCTCGGCAATCAAGGCCCGCTGCTCGGCGTCGTAGCCCCAGCGGTCCAGAAAGGCCACATCCTCCCCTTCGCCGGCGGTGGCCGCCAGCAGGGTTTCCAGGCGGGCCTTCACCGCCGCCGGCTCCAGCAGCCGCAGCAGCTCGGTGCAACGCTGCTGCACCCGCTCCGATCCGCCCCGCTGGCCGGCATCGCCGCTGCGGCTGTGGTGCAGGGCCATGGCGGTGCTCATGGCCAGGTTGCGGGCGCTCAGATCCACCACGCCATCGCCCCCGGCGCGCAGGGCCAGCACCAGCGGATCGGGCAGGCGATCCATCAGGGGCGAATCGCCCGCCAGCGACACCACGAAAAAACCCCGGGCGCCATCGCGGCTGGCCACCAGTTCGGCCACGCGGTCGGCCAGCACCTCATCACTGAGCTCGCCGTGCTCCCACAGCTGCAGCCACTGGGCGGTGATCTCCATGGCCTGCTGGAAGCTGGGCTCGAGCGGAGCTGGGGTCGAGGTGGTGGCGTCGGTCATCACAGGAACGGCGTGCTGCCAAGGTGAGGTTATGGAGCCGAGCCCCCCCAGTGATTCGCTGCCCCTGGCGGACGGCTTTGCGCTAGGCCAAAGCCCCCCCGGATTCCGGTCGGGCTTTGTGGCCCTGGTGGGGCGCCCCAACGTGGGCAAGTCGACGCTGCTCAACCAACTGGTGGGGGAAAAGGTGGCGATCACCTCCCCCGTGGCCCAAACCACCCGCAACCGGCTGCGGGCCATCCTCACCACCCCCCAGGCCCAGCTGGTGCTGGTGGACACCCCCGGCATCCACAAGCCCCATCACCTGCTGGGGGAACGGCTGGTGCAGAGCGCCCGGGTGGCCATCGGCGAGGTGGATCAGGTGCTGCTGCTGGTGGATGGCAGCCAACCGGCCGGCCGCGGCGATGGCTTCATCGTGGAGTTGCTGGCCCGCACCCAACGGCCGGTGCAGGTGGCCCTCAACAAACACGACCTGGTGGACCCCGCTCAGGCGGCTGAGCTGGCGGCCAGCTACCGCGAGCTGGCGCCCGAGTGGCCCCTGCATCCGGTGAGCGCCCTCACCGGCGCCGGCACCACGGAGCTGGTGGAAGCCCTGGCGGCGGCCCTGCCGGAGGGGCCCCACCTCTACCCGGCGGACGCCGTGAGTGATCAGCCGGAGCAACTGCTGCTGGCGGAGCTGATCCGCGAGCAGGTGCTGGAGCACACCCGTGAGGAGGTGCCCCACTCGGTGGCGGTGCAGGTGGAGCGCATCGTCGATGACGGCCCCCGCACCGCCGTGCTCGCCACGGTGCTGGTGGAGCGCAGCAGCCAGAAGGGGATCCTGATCGGCAAGGGGGGCAGCATGCTGCGCCAGATCGGCAGCGGCGCCCGCCTGCAGATGCAGAAACTGATCGACGGCCCGGTGTACCTGGAGCTGTTCGTGAAGGTGGTGCCCAACTGGCGCCGCAGCGCCAGCCGGCTGGCCGAGCTGGGCTACCGGGGCGACTGAGGCGGGCCATTGAGGCGGGCGGCTGAGAGAATCCCCCCATGAGCGCCCCCAGCCCCGACTTTCCACCCGCCACCATCGAGGCCTTCCTGCGCAGCTGTGCCGGTGAGTGGATGGCGCTACGCAGCCGCTTCGCCGCCACCGACGCCGCGGAGGCCGGGGATGGGGATGAATGGCACACCAGCGAGCGGGGGGAGTTGGTGGTGGCCTTCCTGGAGCCCAGCGATGCCGGCAGCGCCGGCGGGCTGAGCGTGGGCCCCAAGGGGGAGCCACCGCGGCACTTGCTGTTCAGCGCCGATGGGGTGTTGCAGGCGGGGGATCAGCAGGGCCGTTGGCTGCTGTGGCCCGACGGCAGCCTCGAGCTGGTGCTGGAGCAGGGGGCCGATCAGCTGCGGGAGCGCATCTGGTTCAACAAGCCCAACCTGCGGCTGCGCAGCACCGTGGAGCAGCGGGCCGACGGCAGCCTGGGGCGGGCCAGCTTCAGCTCCGAAATCCGCCGCGTCAGCCGCCCGGCCAGCTGAGATGGCCGCCCCCAGCCTGCGCCTGGATGTGGTGAGCCTGGCCCCGGAGGCGCTCACGCCGCTGCTGGAGCTGGGGGTGATCGGCCGGGCGTTCAAGGCGGGCATCGCCGAGCTGCACCTGCACAACCCGCGCGATTACGCCACCGACCGCTACCGCAAGGTCGACGATGAGCCCTACGGCGGCGGCGCCGGCATGGTGCTCAAACCGGAGCCGGTGTTCGCCGCCGTGGACGCGATCCCGGTGCTGCCGCGGCGGCGGGTGCTGCTGATGAGCCCCCAGGGCCAACCGCTCGAGCAGGCCGACCTGCGCCGCTGGGCGGCGGACTGCGACCAGCTGGTGTTCCTCTGCGGCCACTACGAGGGCTTCGACGAGCGGATCCGCTGTCTGGCCGATGAGGAGGTGTCGATCGGCGATTTCGTGCTCACCGGCGGCGAACTGCCGGCGGCGGTGATCATCAATGGAGTGGTGCGGCTGCGGCCCGGCACCGTGGGCACGGAAGCCTGCCTGGAGGAGGAGAGCCACAGCAGCCTGCTGCTGGAGCACCCCCACTACACCCGCCCGGCGGAGTTCCGCGGCATGGCGGTGCCGGAGGTGCTGCGCAGCGGCGACCATGGCGCCATCGCCCGCTGGCGGCTTGAGCAACAGCAGCAGCGCACCCAGGCCCGCCGCCCCGATCTCTACGCCCGCTGGCGGGCCGCCCAGCCACCCGGCTCCTAGGGTCTGAGGCCGGCAGCGTTCCCCGCCCCATGCAGCTCCGCATCGGCAACGGCTACGACATCCACCGGCTGGTGCCGGGGCGGCCGCTGATCCTGGGGGGCCAGCGGTTGGAGCACCCCGCAGGGCTGGGGCTCGATGGCCACAGCGATGCCGACGTGCTGGTGCACGCGATCATGGACGCGCTGCTGGGGGCGCTGTCGCTGGGCGACATCGGCAAGTACTTTCCCCCGGATGATCCCCAGTGGAAGGGGGCCGACAGCCTGGTGCTCCTCGAGCAGGTGGTGGCCCTGGTGGCGGAGCGCGGCTGGGGCGTGGTGAATGTGGATGCGGTGGTGGTGGCCGAGCGGCCCAAGCTCAAACCGCACATCGAAGCCATGCGCAGCGCCATCGCCGGCCGCATGGGCCTGCAGCCCGAGCAGGTGGGGGTGAAGGCCACCACCAACGAACGGCTGGGGCCAGAGGGCCGTGAGGAGGGCATCTCCTGCCAGGCGGTGGCCCTGCTGCAGCGGCCATGACCAGCCAGCTGCTGGCGCTAATCCGTAGGGTGTTGGCCCTGTTGGTGATCGTGGGCATGCTCGCCGGCCATGGGGATGTGGCCATCGCCGCGGTGGAGCAGCCCAACGGTGAATATGACGTGGCCGTGGTGGAACACCTGCGGGTGAAGGTGCCGGCGGCCGGCCGTCAAGCCTGGCTGGAGGCGGAGCGGGGCAGCTGGGAACCCTGGCTGGCCCAGCAACCGGGCTTCCTGGGGCGCGAGCTGCTCTGGGATGGCGAACGGGAGGAGGGAACCCTGCTGATCCGCTGGGCCAGCCGTGCCCAGTGGAAACAGATCCCCGAGGCGGAGATCGAAGCGGTGCAGGAGCGCTTTGAACAGCTGGCGCGCCAGGCCACCGGCGAAAACCAGGGAAACCCCTTCCCACTGCTGTTTGAAGGCGAGCTGCAACCGGCCGCATGAGTGAGCAGGCCCGGCTCGACCTGCAACGCCGCCAACGGCTGGGGATGGTGGAGGCCGTCTGGGGGGAGCACAAAACCGCCCCCCAGATCGCAGCGATCCTGGTGCGACTCCAGGCCAACGGCGAACCGGCCCTGGCCACGCGCGTTGATGCCACCAAGGCGGCCGCGGTGGCAGAGCTGCTGGCGGCCGAGCCCACCACGGCGCACCTGGGCACGGCGCTGCGCCACCACATCGATGCCCGCGGCCTCAGCCTGGGGGAACCCCTACCGCCGCGGCCCGAGCTGGGGCGCGTGGTGGTGCTCAGCGGCGGCACCAGCGACCTGCCCGTGGCGGCCGAAGCCCAGCTGGCGCTCCATTGGCACGGCATCGCCAGCGAGCTGCTGCTCGATGTGGGGGTGGCGGGGCTGCACCGGCTGCTGAATCAGCTGGAGCACCTGCAGGCAGCCCGCGTGTTGATCGCCTGCGCCGGCATGGAGGGGGCCCTGCCCACGGTGCTAGCGGGACTGGTGCCGCAACCGGTGATCGGGGTGCCGGTGAGCGTGGGCTACGGCGTCAGCGCCGGCGGCCAGGCGGCCCTGCACGGCATGCTCGCCAGCTGCGCCCCGGGGCTCACCGTGGTGAACATCGACAACGGCTACGGCGCGGCGATGGCCGCGCTGCGCATCCTCAACGCGGGCCCGTAGGCCGCCCTAGCAATGGGGGCGCAGCGGGGCGGTGGCGGGCCGATCCAACTCCAGCACCGCCTGCACCCACAGCTGCATCGAGCGGGGCAGCCGCTGTTGTTCGTAGCGATCCAGCGCCTCCAGCAGCACGGGGGTGTTGACCCACTGGGGGGAGCGTGGCGCCACGGCGAACAACGCAGGTGAGCCGCAGTGTGGAGAGGCTGAAGGGCGTTGGCAAGGGGCCTGGCCCCAAACCGCCTCAGAGCGTCAACAAACCGGCCTCAGCGCTCGCCGTTGCGGCGGCCGAGCCACTCCAGCTCGCGGGCGCATTCTTCGGTTTCCACCTGGTTGAGCCGGCCCAGCAGGGCCTGCAGATCGCCGCCGGCCAGCTCGCCGTTCTCGAGCCAGTGCATGGCGCGGGGTTCAGGGCGAGGCAGGGGGGCGGACACGCAGGCAAAAAGACAGTTGGGCCACCCTACAAATTGATCGCGCGAAGAACAGCTTCCGCAGCGCACATGGAGCGGAAGAGTTTCTTTAATTGTTCAAATCTTGAGCAAATCGAAAGGGTCGCCCAGCGCTGATGGGCGGCTCAAAGATGTTTGAGGTCGGGGTAGGCGGTGATCAGCTCGTCGGTGCTCAACACCTCACCGGCACCCTCCGGCTGCCAGATCACCTCCAAGGCCAGCAGCTGATCGGAGGGCACCGACCCCAGGATCCGCAGCGCCTCGCGCAACTCCTCGGAGCCCGACACGGGCTTGAGGGGAACCCGGCCGCGGCTGGCCACCAGCAGCGTCACAGCGATGTAATCGCTGGTGGCGTCGCTGTCGCCCGCGGCGCCGGCGGCCGTGGCCCCCACGCGGCCGGCCACGTTGGTGGTGAGTTCGCTGCGCAGCTTGCTGCGCTCGGTCATCGACAGGCGGTTGAAGGTGGATTCCGCCGCGGCAAACGGCACCTGACCCACTTCAGCGTTGGCGTAGACCCACAGGTCGGGGTGCCGCAGCAGGGCCAGGGTGCTCTCCTGCAGCACCCGCTGCAAACCGGCGCTGCTGCCGGTGTCGGCCTGGCCGGCCAGCTGGCGCAGATCCCGCTGCAGCTCGCGGGCGGAGGCCAACAGGCCCACCTGCAACTGGGCAATGGCCACGGGCCCATCCGCCGCAGGGCGGTCGAGATCGCCGCCGCGCAGGCCCGCCGGCAGGGCCTGGCCACCGCCACCACCACCGCGCAGGGCATTCACCAACAGGCCCACCACCGCCATCAGCACCAGGAAGCCAAACAGGCCGCCGCCGCCGAAGAAGAAGGGAAGGATGAACGGAAAGCCCAGCCCCCCGCCAAACCCGCCGCCGCCGTAGCCGCGTTGCATTCCACCGCGGTAGCTGCTGCCGTAGCCGCCGCCGTAGCTGCGGGGCATGGAGGGGGCGGAGCGGAAGCTGCCGCCGCCGATGCGGCCACCGCTGGCGGCCAGGCTCGGTTGGGGCAGGGCCAACAGCAGCCCGAGGGCGGCCGTCAGCAGCGCCGGCAGCATCAGGCCGCTCAGCAGCCGACGCAGCACGGTGGAGGGAGGCTGGGAGGGCAACGCCGGGCTCCGCAGGGCCAAAGGATGCTGTGAAATCTAGGAACCGCCCCCCACAATGGTGACCACCTCGAGGCCATCGGCTTCCCGTACCAGCTGCTCGCTCCAGCGCTGGCGGGGCAGGATCGCCCCGTTGAACTCCACCACCACCAGCTGCGGCCGGTAGCCCAGCTGCTCGAGCAGCTGCTGGAGGTTGAGCCCGGCGGGGCACTGCCGGGGCTCGCCGTTGAGCTGGATCGTGATGCTGGGGTTGCTCATTGGGCGGGCTGCTCGCAGCTGACGCCGGCTTGAAGCAAATGCAGCAGATGGCGGCTGGCGGCCTCCGGGTCGGCGGCCTCGGTGATCGCCCGCACCACCGCCACCCGCTCCCCACCGGCGGCCTGCACCGCCGCCAGGCCGGTGGCGTCGATGCCACCGATGGCAAAGAAGGGGATCGGGCTGGCGGCGGCGGCCTGGCGCACATAGTCGAGCCCCACCGGCTCGCGCCCCGGTTTGGTGGGGGTGGCATTCACCGGCCCCACACCCACGTAATCGCAGCCATCGGCCACCGCCTGCTGCAGCTGCGGCAGGGCATGGGTGCTGCGGCCGATCAACCGGTCGGGGCCCAGCAACCGGCGGGCCAGGGCCGGCGGCAGATCCCCCTGGCCCAGGTGCACCCCATCGGCATCCACCGCCAGGGCGATGTCGATGCGGTCGTTGACCACAAACAGGGCCCCATGGCGGCTGCACAGCTGCCGCAGCGCCTGGGCCTGGCGCAGGCGCACCGCATCGGTGAGCGGCAGGCCATCGGGCCCCAGCCCACCCTCCTTGGCGCGGTATTGCACCAGGCGCACACCCCCGCGCAGGGCCGCCTCCACCATCCCCTCCAGCTGCGGCGACGGGCTGGTGATCAGGTACAGCCGGCAGGCGGCCAGCAGCTGGCGGCGTTGGTCGCCACCGCGGCAGGCCCGCAGCAGCTCCACCTCCAGGTCGTAGAGGGCGTAGCGAATGGCGGCCGCCTCCGCCGCCAGCGGGGCATCGATGCCCCGGCCGAATTCCTCCAGCACCCGCAGCGCCTCCTGCACGCGGCCGCAGTTGGCGGCCACCACCTGGGCGGGCAGCTGGCGCTGCTGCTGGGCCGGATGGCCCAGGCCGGCGGCGCTGTCGGTGGCGGTGTGGCGGGCTGCTTTGTAGCGGTCGCCATGCAGCACGCCGAGCCGTTGGCGCAGATCCTTGAGCCGCGCCACCAGATCGGAGCGATCCAAGCCGAAACGGCACCAGTCCTCCACCACCCGCAGCCCCTCGCGGGCACGGTCGAGGTTGGCGTCAAGCAAGCGCAACACCGCCGGTGCGTGATCAGGGGCAGACATGGGGCGAACCAAAGGAAGGCAAAACCGAACGGGCTGCGTAGGGTGACGCCGACGTGACGGCGACGGGAGCCATGGCTCAGGGTGATTCCGAGAGCCCAATGACGGTGCTGGTCTCAGGGATTCTGCTGCTGGGGGCGATCGCCGCCTTCATTGGCTGGGGCCTGAGCAACGCCTACCCCGCCGGCTGAGCCCACCGCAGCCGCCAGCAACGCCTCCGCCCGGGCGGCATCGGCGCCGATCTGGGCCACCAGGGCATCGAGGCTGTCGAAGCGCCGTTGGTGGCGCAGCAGGGCCACCGGCTCCACGGTGAGCTCGGCCCCCTCCAGCTGCACCTGGCGGCCCAGCAGGTGCACCTCCACCGCCGACGGGGCGCTGGGATCCACGGTGGGCTGGGGCCCGAGGTTCATCACGCCCGCCAGCCGTTCACCGCGGTGCCACACCCAGGCGGCGTAAACGCCCTCCTGCGGCAAAAACTTGCGCCCATCCACCTGCAGGTTGGCGGTGGGCCAGCCCAGTTCACGGCCCAAGCCACGGCCCCGCACCACCCGGCCGCCAAAGCGGTAGGGGCGCCCCAACAGCTGCGCCGCCTGCTGCAGCTCCCCATCCGCCAGGGCCCGCCGGATGCGGCTGCTGCTGAGGCGCTCCTGGCTGTCGGAGAGCATCGGCAGCACCCGCACGGCCATGCCGTGGCGGGCGCCGATGCGGCCCAGGGCCTCGGCATCACCGCTGCGACCCTTGCCGAAGCGGAAGTTCTCCCCCACCACCACCAGCCGCGCCCGCAGCTGGGCCACCAGCACCTGCTCCACGAAGGCCTCGGGGCTCAGGGCCGCCAGCTCGGGGGTGAAGGGCACCAGCACCAGTTGGCGAATGCCCAGGGGCTCCAGCAGGTGCAGCTTCTCGGCCGGCAGATCGAGCCGCAGCCGCGGCTCCCCGAACAGCACCTCCCGCGGGTGGGGCCAGAAACTGACCACGGTGGGCACCACCGGTGGCGTGCCGGGGGCCGGGGGCTCGGCGGCGGCCGCCACGGCGGCGGCGATCACCCGGCGGTGGCCCTCGTGCAGCCCATCAAAACTGCCCAGGGCGATGGCCGTTGGGGTCTGGGCCTGGTCGGGGCGGTGCAGGGGGATCACTGGTCAACCGGCCCGGAAATCACCAACAGAACCGCCGCAGGCCTCGCCGCAGGCATCCTCCCATGGCAGCTTTGGGGCCCAGCCCGGCGCCCACCCGCACCCCCATGGCCGACCGCCTCGACCTGCAGCTGATCTCCGCCGCCCTGCGGCGCATGGGCTGGGTGCGCTTCTGGGCCCAGCTGGCCCTGGGCATCGTGGTGATCGGGGTGCTGCTGTTCAATAACATCGGCGGCAGGCTGGCGGCCAATTCCTCCCGGGCCCTGGGGCTCGGGCCGGGCATCTCGCTCACCACGCTGGCCTTCCTGCTGCTGCTCTGGTGCCTCTGGCAGAGCTGGCTGATCGTGCGCTGCGGCCGGGCCCTCAACAGCCCCGTGCGCCCCAGCAAGGGGGAAACGGCACGGCTGATCAAACGGGGCCTGCTGGCGGATCTGGTGGGCGTCACACTGGCGGTGATCGGCTATCAGTCCCTGGCGGGCAGCCTGTTTGTGCAGGCCTCCCAGCAGGTGCCGGGCTTCTTCGGGGGGGCTTCTTCGGGGCCCAGATCCAAGGGGGGCCTGGCATGGGCGGCCGCGTGGTGGGCCTGCCGATCACCTCCATCGAAATGCTCTCGGTGCTGGGCAACACCCAGGTGCTGTTCGCCCACCTGATCGGCCTGTGGATCAGCCTGTGGCTGCTGCAGCGGATCTACCGCCCCAGCTCCAGCTGAAGCTCCGGCAGCTCGCCGGTGGCCCCGCGCCAGAACAGCTCCGGCTGCAGCGGCGTCAGCGACACACCGCCACCGGCCACATGGGCCACATCGGTGGGCCAGGCGGCCGGGCCCGCCACCTGGGCTTCCAGGTCGTTGGCCACCTCACCGGCCAGCCAGTAATAGGTGCGGCCGCGGGGGTCCACCCGCTGCACAAACTGATCGGTGTAACGGCGCACCGCCTTGCGGCACCAGCGCAGGGGGCCGATCTGCTCCGCAGGGAGCGGCGGCACGTTGAGGTTGAGCAGCAACCCCTGGGGCCAGCCCCGCTGCAGCATCTGCTCGGCCACGTCCAGGGCGATGCGGGCGGCGGGCTCGAAGGCGCGCCACTGGAAATCGGCGCTGCTCACCGCCAGGGCCGGCAGCCCTTCGATCGTGCCCTCCATGGCGGCGCTCACGGTGCCGGAATAGAGGGTGTCGGTGCCGAGGTTGGGGCCATGGTTGATGCCCGAGAGCACCAGATCGGGCCATTCCTTCAGCAGCGCGAACAGGGCCAGCTTCACGCAATCGCTGGGGGTGCCGCTGCAGGCCCAGGCGGTGACCCCCTCGGCGAACAGGGCATCGGCCCGCTCCGCCCGCAGGGGGGTCTGCAGGGTCAGGCCGTGGCCGGTGGCGGAGCGTTCCTGGTCGGGGCAGACCACCGTGACCTCGTGGCCGCGGGCCACGGCTTCAGCCGCCAGGCTGCGGATGCCGTCGGCGAACACGCCGTCGTCATTGCTGATCAGGATCCGCACGGGAGCACTGTGGTTGGCCAGAGGCTAGAGGCCGCCTCCTTAGAGTCTGCGATCGCCGGAACACCGTCTTGAGCGCCACCGTCAGCTTGCAGGAGCTCACCGCTCAGCTGGAGCAGCTGGAGGCCCAGGCCGCCGACGCCATCGCCGCCGCCGGCAGCGCCGCCGAGCTGGAGGAGCTGCGGGTGGGGCTGCTGGGCAAAAAGGGCAAGCTTTCCGCTGTGCTGGGGGCCATGGGCAAGCTGCCGGGGGATGAACGGCCCCTGGTGGGCCAACGCGCCAACGTGCTCAAGGAGCAGGTGCAAGGGCTGCTGGGCGAACGGCTGGCGGCGGTGAAGGGCGCCGCCATGGCGGAGCGGATCGCCCGCGAAACCCTCGATGTGACCATGCCGGCCCGCTACATCCCGGCCGGCCACCGCCACCCGCTAATCAGCACGATCGAGGAGATCGTGGACATCTTTGCCGGGCTCGGCTACCGGGTGGAGGAGGGGCCGGAGATCGAGACCGACTACCACAACTTCACCGCCCTCAACATCCCGCCGCACCACCCGGCGCGGGACATGCAAGACACCTTTTACCTCTCGGACACGGAGCTGCTGCGCACCCACACCTCACCGGTGCAGATCCGCCATCTCGAAACCAACCCGCCGCCGGTGCGCATCGTGGCGCCGGGGCGTGTCTACCGGCGCGATGCCGTGGATGCCACCCACTCGCCGGTGTTCCACCAGGTGGAGGTGCTGGCGATCGACGAGGGCCTCGATTTCAGCCACCTGCGCGGCACGGTGACCACCTTCCTGCAGCAGTTTTTCGGCGATCTGCCGGTGCGCTTCCGCGCCAGCTACTTCCCCTTCACCGAACCCTCCGCCGAGGTGGACGTGCGGTGGCGCGGCCGCTGGCTGGAGGTGATGGGCTGCGGGATGGTGGATCCGGCGGTGCTGGAGGGGCTCGGCATCGATCCGGAGCGCTACAGCGGCTTCGCCGCCGGCCTGGGGGTGGAGCGCTTCTGCATGGTGCGCCACGGCATCGATGACATCCGCCGGCTGTTCACCAGCGACCTGCGCTTCCTCGAGCAGTTCTGAGGCCATTGGGGCGCACACCGGCCGGCACCGGGCGCCCCCCATAAACTCGCCATGCCCCCAGCCCGTGGTCGGTGTCCTGCGTCGGACTGATCGTGAACGACGGCAAGGACCTGGCCCTGGCCACCGCCGATGCCATTGAGGCCCGCCTGCGGGGGGCGGGCTACGACGTGGTGCGCGCCAGCAGTGCCGGCGGCATGGTGGGGTTCGCCAACCCCGACCAGCACCTGCGCACCCTCGGCCATGCGGCCTGCGTGCCGGCCAACTTCCAAGCCGGCATGACCATGGCCCTGGTGCTGGGGGGCGACGGCACCGTGCTCTCCGCGGCACGGCAGACGGCACCGATCGACGTGCCGATCCTCACGATCAACACCGGCCACCTGGGCTTCCTGGCGGAGACCTACCTGCCGGCCCTGGAGCAGGCGCTCGATCAGGTGATCAGCGGCGAGTGGACCGTGGAGGAACGCACCACCCTGGTGGTGAGCGTGATGCGGGGCGAGCAGCGGCGCTGGGAGGTGCTCTGCCTCAACGAGATGGCCCTGCACCGCGAGCCGCTCACCTCGATGTGCCATTTCGAAATCGCCGTGGGGCGCCATGCCCCGGTGGACATTGCCGCCGATGGAGTGATCCTCTCCACCCCCACCGGCTCCACCGCCTACGCCCTGAGTGCCGGTGGCCCGGTGATCACGCCCGACTGCCCGGTGTTGCAGCTCACCCCGATCGCGCCCCATTCCCTGGCGTCGCGGGCGCTGGTGTTCAGCGACCAGGAACCGGTGACCGTGTTTCCCGCCACGCCGGAGCGGCTGATGATGGTGGTGGATGGCAGCGCCGGTTGCTACGTGTGGCCGGAGGACCGGGTGCTGATCCGCCGCAGCGAGCATCCGGTGCGCTTCGTGCGGCTGGCGGACCACGAATTTTTCCAGGTGCTGCGCAACAAGCTGGGCTGGGGCCTGCCCCACGTGGCCAAACCCGGCAACGGCGGCGGGCCATGAGCGACGGGGGGGTGCTGCTGCTGCTCGGCGCGGAGGCGGAAGCCCTGGCCCCGCGGCTGGAGGCCTCCGGCTACCGCTGCCTGGTGGGGGAGCAGCCCGCCGGCGCCCCCTGCGACCTGGCGCTGCTGGGGGCCGAGTGGCAGGGCCGCATCCCGCAGCTGCGCGCCCAACTGGGGCCCACCCCGCTGCTGCTGGACATCGGCCGCGACAGCGTCAGCGCCCGCTCGGAGCTGCTGCGCAGCGGCGCCGACGACTTCTGGCTCTCCACCGCCGGGCCCAGCGACCTGCTCAGCCGCCTGCGCCTGCACCGCCGGCTGCTGGCCAAGGGCCAGCCCCCCGCCGACCGCCTCAGCCTGGCGGACCTCAGCGTGGTGCCCAGCCGCCATGAGGTGCGCCGCGGCCAGCGCCAGGTGGCGCTCACCGCCCGCGAATACGCCCTGCTGCTGCTGCTGATCGAACACCGCGGCCAGGTGCTCAGCCGCGAACAGATCCTGCGGCAGGTGTGGCACGACCAGCAGGGCGCCGCCAGCAATGTGATCGAGGTGTACGTGCGCTACCTGCGCCAGAAACTGGAGCAGGAGGGGGAGAAGCGGCTGATCCACACCGTGCGCGGCCAGGGCTACTGCCTCAGCGACGGCCCGCCGCAACTGGGCTGATCCCATGGCCACCCCCGCAATCCCGCCCCAGCAGCTGCCGATCGAGGCCCAGTGGTGCCTGCCGGCCCCCACAGCGCCGCCCTGCATCCAGCTGGAGGTGGCACGCACGGCGCCGCAGCAGAGCCGCGGCCTGATGGGGCGGCCGCCGCTGCCGCCCCTGCGTGGCATGTGGTTTCCCTACGACCAACCGATGGTGCTCAAGTTTTGGATGCACCAGACGCCCTCCCCCCTCGACATGCTCTTCCTGCGGGGCGGCCGGGTGATCGCCATCGAGGCCAACACCACCCCCTGCCCGCGGCTGCCCTGCCGCACCTACGGCCCCGATGAACCGGCCGATGGGGTGGTGGAATTGGCGGCCGGGGAGGCCCGACGGCTGGGGCTGCGGGTTGGCAGTGCCGCGGTGATCAGGCCCCTGGCCGCTGCCCCCGCAACACCAACACGGGATTGAGCGGCGTCAGCCGCGTGCCATCCGCCAGGGGGGCACCCCGCCAGGCCTGATGCTGGCTGACGCTCACCCGCAGGCCCGCCTGCTCCAGGGCCGGCCGCAGCTCCGCCAGGGCCTCCACGGTGGCCAGGGGCACCACCAGCACCCCGCCGGGGCGCAGCCGCGGCAGCAGGGCCGCCAGCAGGGCGCCGCGCTGGCGGCCGCCGCCCCCCAGCAGCACCCGATCCGGATCGGGCAGCTCCGCCAGGGCCTCCGGCGCCTTGGCCTCGAGCACCCCGGCGGGCTGCACCCCCAGGCGCTCGGCATTGGCCCGAATCAGGGCAGCGGAGCCCCCACGCTGCTCCAGGGCCCAGAGCCGCAGACCGGGCCGCAGCCGCAGGGCCTCGAGCCCCACGGAGCCCACGCCGGCCCCCACATCCCAGAGCACACCGGTGGCGGGCAGGTCGAGGTCCGCCAGCAGCTGAATGCGCACCTCGCGCTTGGTCATCAGCCCGGGGCGATCGGTGTGTTGCAGGAACACCCCATCGGGAAGGCCGAACAGGGGCAGCTCGGCGGCAGACGGCGGCGGCGGCGGCTCCGCCACCAGCAGCACCAGGTTCAACGGATCCAGGTCCGCCGGTAGCGGATCGGCCGGATCCAGCCGCTGCACCCGCTCCTCGGGGTGACCGAGCCGCTCGCACAGCCACAGCCCATAGCTGGCCTCGAGGCCTGAGGCCCTCAGCAGGCACCGCACCGCCTCGGCGCCGCCCTGGCCCGGATCGGTGAGCACCGCCAGGGCAGGGGGGCGCTGCTGCAGGCGCGCCGCCAGGGCTTCGGGCTCGCGGCCGTGCAGGCTGATCCAGGCGGCGTCCTGCCAGGGGCGGCCGATGCGGGCGAAGGCCAGCTGCAGCGAACTGGGGGCCGGATGGAAACGCAGCTGCGCCGGCTCGATCCGCTGCAGCAGCTGGCGGCCGATGCCGAACCAGAGCGGATCACCACTGGCCAGCACCACCACAGGCTGCTGGGGCGTGCACCGCTGCAGCTGCTCCAGGCAGGCTTCGAGGGCATCGGTGGCCACCAGCGCCGGCAACGACGGCCCGAACAGCGCCAGCAGCGGGCCATGCAGGCGCTGGGGCGCCGCCACCAGGCTGGCTTGCAACAGCAGCTCGCGCTGGGCGGCCGGCAGGGTGGCCGGCGCGCCGGCGTCGGTGCCGATCACCTCGATCATCGTTCCATTCTGGTTGCAACAAGCGGCAGCCAAATCGGCCGTTCGTTTCTAACTTCCAGGGGTCGTCTGCGGACTGGCCTTCGATGCGCACACGTCTCACAGCCCTGCTGGGCGCCCTGCTCAGCCTCAGCCTGGGGATTCCGCAGGCCGCCCAGGCCGAATCGGTGGTGCAACGGGTGGGGCGCACCGGCCAGCTCAAGGTGCTGGTGATGAACGACGACCTGCCCTACATCACCGCCCAGGGCAACGGCTATGGCGGCCTGGCCATGGAGTTTGTGGCCGAGGTGCAGAAGGAGCTCAGCCAAGCGCTGAACAAGCCGGTCACCGTCACCCCCGTGCCGGCCCAGTCGGTGGAGCAGGGTCTTGACAGCATCGTGGCCGGCAGCGCCGACATCGCCTGCGGCGTCAGCTACAGCTGGGGGCCGGCGATGGTGGTGGACTACACCCTGCCCTTCGCCCTCACCGGCGTGCGGCTGCTCACCCCCCCCGGCAATGACGGCACCCCCACCGCCCTGGCCGGCCAGCGCATCGGCGTGGTGAAAAACTCCCTGGCCGCCAGCACCCTGGCGGCGGCGGTGCCCAAGGCCACCCTGGTGCCGTTTGAGACCCCCCAGGCGGCCCTCACCGCCCTGAGCAGCGGCCAAATCAAGTTTTTGGGCGGTGACAGCCTCTGGCTGATGGCCAACCGCAGCGCCGCCGCCAACAACAACCTGGCGCCGCAGGTGCCCTACAGCCGCTCCGCCGTGGCCTGCATCATTCCCGAAAACAACTCCGGGATCCTCAACCTCAGCAATCTGGCGATCGCCCGGCTGATGCAGGCCTACATCAACAACGATGCCGCGGCCCTCAGCCGCATCAACCGCTGGATCGGCCCCGGCAGCAGCCTCAACCTCAGCCAGAACGCGATCCAGGCTTACTTCACCAACGTGCTGCTCAGCGCCGCCCTGGTGTCCGCACCCTGAACCGATCTGAACCCTTCGTCCACCTGCCCCTCACCGCCATGGCCCCCCGCTCGCTGCTGCATCTGCTGACCGCCGTCGCCGCGGCCTCCGTGTTCACCAACACCGCCCAGGCCGGCGTCTACCGCAGCCCCGATCCGAGCAACCCCCTGGAGGGCCGGATCCAGGCCCTGCGCGAGGGCAGCTGGCAACCGCTGCTGCATGCCGACAAGCTGAACCCCGAGGCTGAAACCGCCATCAGCTGGTGGGCCAACGGTGGCGGCCGCGGCTGGGGCAACGGGGGCTGGCGCCGCGGTTGGGGCAACGGCGGCGGCTGGGGCAACGGCGGCTGGGGCAATGGCGGTGGCTGGGGCAACGGGGGCGGCTGGGGCAATGGCGGCGGCATCCCCTACGGCGCCGGCTGGGCCAACGGCGCCACCGGTGGCTTCGTGAACTGGTGAACAGCGCCCTCGACCTGAACCGATTCGGGCCGATCGGGCTGGTGGTGGTGCAATCCACCTCCCTCTGCAACCTCGACTGCGACTACTGCTACCTGCCCGATCGACAACGGCGCCGGATCCTCGATCTGGAGTTGTTGCCGCTGCTGGTGCAACGCATTCTCGAGAGCCCCTTCTGCGGGCCACGGATCTCGCTGGTGTGGCATGCGGGGGAGCCACTCACCCTGCCCTGCAGCTACTACGACGAAGCCACGGCGATCATCGAGCGCTGCCTGGCCCAGCACGGTGCCGATGGGGTGGTGATCGAGCAACACATCCAGACCAACGGCACGCTGATCAACGACGCCTGGTGCGCGTGCTTCCGCCGCAACCGCATCGTGGTGGGCGTGAGCCTTGATGGTCCCGAGTCCATCCACGACGCCCACCGCCGCTTCCGCAACGGCAACGGCTCCCACGCCCTGGCCATGGGCGGCATCGAAGCCCTGCGCCGCCACGGCGTGCCGTTCCACGTGATCGCGGTGGTGACCGCAGCGGCGATGGAGCAACCCGAGGCGATGTATCGCTTCTTCCGCGACAACGGCATCAGCGCCGTGGGCTTCAACGTGGAAGAGCAGGAGGGTGTGCACACCAGCAGCTCGATGCAGGGCCGCGAGCGGGAAGGGCAGTACCGAGCCTTTCTGGAGCAGTTCTGGCGGCTCAGCGAAGCCGATGGCCACCCGCTGCGGCTGCGGGAATTCGAGCAGGTGATCGGGCTGATCCAGCGCGAGCAGCGCCTCAACCAGAATGAACTCAATCGCCCCTTCTGCATCCTCAGCGTCGACTGGGAGGGCAATTTCTCCACCTTCGATCCGGAGCTGCTGTCGGTGAGCTCGGATCGCTACGGCAGCTTCAACCTCGGCAACCTGCGCAGCACCAGCTTCGAACAGGCCGCGCGCTCCGAGCGCTTTGCCCAGCTTTGGCGCGATGTGGTGTCGGGCATGGAGCGCTGCCAGGGCAGCTGCGACTACTTCGGCCTGTGCGGCGGCGGCATGGGCAGCAACAAGTTCTGGGAGCACGGCACGCTCGACTGCAGCGAAACCAGCGCCTGCCGCTTCAAGACGATGATTCCGGTGCAGGTGCTGCTGGATCGCTTCGAGGCCGGTCCACCACCACAACCCAGCCATGCCTGAGCACGAGAAGAGCCGCCGCCAACGCCTGCATGAGCTGGTGCTGGCGCTGGTGAGCCAGCGGGAGCTGGAGCTGCTGGATGAGGACGGCAGCGGCAGCGGCGCCGCCGCCCAGGGCAACCCCGCCAGCTGGCTGGAGCGCAACCGGCGGGTGGTGCAGCGCTACCAGGCCCTGGTGCGCTCCGCCGCCACCCTCGATGCCCTGGTGGAGCAGGAGGCCCGGGAGCACCCCAGTTCCCAGCAGCTCTGACAAGCTGGCCCCACTGTTGGCTGCCCCATGGCGCGATTCGGCCTCACCGCCCTCAAATCCCTGCTGCGGCGCACGCCCCGATCCGCCCCGCCGGCGCCGGCCGCCAGCTGGTCGCGCCCCCTCGGCCTCGGTTGGGACGACCCCTACACGGTGCGCTACGCCAGCAACCTCGACGACGGCCCCAACCACGGCATGCCCCTGGGGGGCTTCGGGGCCGGCTGCATCGGCCGCGCCCCCGATGGCAGCTTCAACCTGTGGCACCTCGATGGCGGCGAGCACTGGTTCGGCACCCTGCCCGATTGCCAGTTCGCCCTGTTCGAATCCAACGGCCAGCGCCAACGGGCCCATGCCCTGGCGGTGAAGCCGCCCGTGGATGCCTCCCGGCCCGACGCCGGTGAACCGCTGGGCGCCTGGAGCTGGTACCCCGCCAGCACCCCGGAGCGCAGCACCGGCCACTACGCCGCCCGCTACCCACTCAGCTGGAGCGACTACACCGGCGTGTTCGACGCCGAGGTGCGCTGCGAAGCCTTCAGCCCGATCCTGCCGGGCGACTACCGCCGCACCAGCTACCCGGTGGCGGTGTTCGTGTGGACCCTGCGCAACCCCAGCCGCAAGCCGCTCGATCTGTCGCTGCTGCTGAGCTGGCGCAACAGCACCGGCTGGTTCACCAACACCGACCCCTCCGCCTCGGTGCACTTCCGCGACGACGGCAGCCCCGAGCACAACTACGTGCCGGCCATCGGCCGCACCCAGGGGCAGCACAACCGCTGGGTCGACGACGCGGGGCTGAGCGGTGTGCTGCTCAACGGCGACATCGCCGAGCCGATCGCCGAGGGCCAGGGCCAGTGGTGCATCGCCACCAGCCCCCAGCCGGGGGTGCGCATCCAGCGCTGCAGCCGCTGGAACCCCGCCGGCGACGGCAGCGAGCTGTGGGAGAGCTTCAGCCGCGACGGCTCCATCCCCGACAGCGACAACGACCGCCGCTCCGGCGCCAACGACCCGCTCAGCGCCGCCCTGGCGGTGCAATGCCACCTGGAGCCCGGCCAGAGCCTGGAGATCCCGCTGGTGATCAGCTGGGACCTGCCGGTGACCGCCTTCGCCACCGGCAGCCGCGCCCTGCGCCGCCACACCGATTTCTTCGGCGCCAGCGGCACCAACGCCGCCGCCCTGGCGGCCGAAGCCCTGCGCGATTGGCGCAGCTGGCGCGAACAAATCCAGGCCTGGCAGCGGCCGGTGCTGGAGCGCAGCGACCTGCCGGAGCCGCTGCGCATGGCCCTGTTCAACGAGCTCTACGACCTGGCCAGCGGCGGCAGCCTCTGGACCGCCGCCTCCCCCCAGGACCCCGTGGGCCGCTTCGGGGTGTTGGAGTGCCTCGACTACGCCTGGTACGAGAGCCTCGACGTGCGGCTTTACGGCTCCTTCGCGCTGCTGCAGCTGTGGCCCGAACTCGACAAAAGCGTGCTGCGCAGCTTTGCGCGGGCCATCCCCGCCGCCGACCCCACGCCGCGGCCGATCGGCTGGTATTTCACCCAGGGCAAGGGCCGCGTGGAAGCGGCCCGCAAAGTGGCCGGCGCCACCCCCCACGACCTGGGGGCCCCCAACGAGCGCCCCTGGGACGCCAGCAACTACACCGCTTACCAGGACTGCAACCTCTGGAAAGACCTGGCCAGCGACTTCGTGCTGCAGGTGTGGCGCACCTTCAAGCTGGCCCCCAACGGTGAAGACCTGCGCTTCCTGGCCGACTGCTGGCCCGCGGCGGTGCAGGCGCTGCACTACCTCAAAACCTTCGACGCCAACAACGACGGCCTGCCGGACAACGGCGGCGCCCCCGACCAGACCTTCGATGACTGGCCGCTGAAGGGGGTGAGCGCCTACTGCGGCGCCCTCTGGATCGCCGCCCTGGAGGCGGCCCTGGCCATGGCCCAGCAACTGCAGCTGGCCATGGGGCTCGACACCGCCGACGACCAACGCACCTTCGGCGCTTGGCTGGAGCAATCGCGCGCCAACTTTGACGCCCTGCTCTGGAACGGCGAGTACTACAACATCGATGCCGAGAGCGGCACCCCCGTGGTGATGGCCGACCAGCTCTGCGGCGACTTCTACGCCCGCCTGCTGGGGCTGCCGGCGGTGGTGGCCGACGCCCGGGCCCACAGCGCCCTCAAGGCGGTGAAGGAGGCCTGCTTTGAGGGGTTCCAGGGGGGACGGCTCGGGGTGGCCAACGGCCTGCGCCGCGATGGCACCCCCCTCGACCCCAACGGCACCCACCCGCTGGAGGTGTGGACCGGCATCAACTTCGGCCTGGCGGCCTACTACCGCCTGATGGGCGAGGGCGGCACCGCCCTGGCGATCACCGGCGCCGTGGTGGAGCAGGTGTACGGCGGCGGATTGCAGTTCCGCACCCCGGAGGCGATCACGGGGGTGAACACCTTCCGCGCCTGCCACTACCTGCGGGCCATGGCCATCTGGGCCCTGTGGGCCACCCACACCGATTGGCAGGTGATCCCCGGCGCCGAGCGGGAGGCGGCTGCGGCATGAGCACCCCGCTGCGTTCCTGGCTGCGCCACGCGCTGCTGCTGCTGGTGTTGGCCTCGGGGCTGTTGCTGGGGCCCACGGCCGCCGACGCCCAGCTGCACGCCCACGCCGATGAGAACGGCCAGCCGATGGTGCGCAGCCTCGAGAGCCTGCGCGACCTCGACTACCAGAGCTGGCAGGCGGTGGCCTACCGCAGCGGCCCCCCCGGCGGCCCTGTGACCCTGCGGATCGTGGGCTACCCGGGCAAGGTGCGGCTGGACCACCCCACGGCGTTGGTGGTCTACGGCGG
>RHBP01000081.1 GCA_010030955.1 Synechococcaceae bacterium WBB_10_009
TGCGCCCGCTCCTTGTTCCGTGCGTCGTTCAGGGCCTCAATCTCCGGCGGCAGAATTGATCCCGCCGGCAGCGCCAGCGCTCCCCGGGTCAGGTTGGTATCAATGGTCGGTGCATAGACCACCCGGCCGTTCACAATCACCACCAGAATCAGCCCCCTCCCCGTGTTCGTCGCCACCTCCAGCTTCGTTTTTCCAAAATCGTCAAACTCAACCACCACTGTCCCATCCGCCATCGACCTCACATTTTTGATGTCCTTCTCGGAAACCTCGGGAATATTTCGGATGGCAATCGTTTCGGGCGGGTTGAGCAGGGTCACCGGCACCGTCACCATACCCTTGGCTCCTTCCGGCGCCTGCAGATGAACCCGCAACAGCACCGGCGGCTTCTCCGCCGCCCCGATCCACAGGATCAAGCCCAGTAACCATGGAAAAATCCTCAACATCAACGGAAACAGTATCGTATCCCCGCCCGCGGACGATGCCCGAATGTAAGGTAGGGCTGGCTTTGTAAGCCAACCGCGGTCCGCTCACAGAAGCGGACCCCACCCAACGTCCAAGCTCAGGTAGGGTTGCCTTTGCAAGGCAACCGCACTTTTTACCGCATCCTTTTGTCTTTTTCGTGGTCTTAATTCATATGAGCACAAAGTTACCTACTAGGAAGAAACTGGATCACAGGGTTCCGGGTTGGGCCCAAACGCCAGAGTTTTTCATCACCATTTGTTGCCAACCAAGGGGACGGAATCAGCTGTGTCATCCGGATGTGGCCGAGCAAATTTTCAAATCGGCCCAAAACCTTTCCTGCCTTCGGCTTTGGGATTGTGAGCTTCTTCTATTAATGCCGGATCATCTGCATCTGCTCGCCGGGTTTTCGGGCAAAAGAGAAATGCCTATGGTAATTGCGAGATGGAAGCGGTGGTTGTCCTGGAAGGCGGACCTGTCGTTTCAATCGGGTTTTTTTGACCACCGCTTGCGCTCCGTGGCCAGTGCTTGTGAAAAGTGGGCCTATATTCACTTGAATCCGGTTCGCCGCGGCCTGATCGAAAACCGCCGCGCCTCAGCGGCCCTGGTGGCCGGCCTCAACGCCCTGATGGCCCCCGGGCTGGAGCGCTCCGGCTTGCCGGTGCCGCCGGTGGAGGCCAAGGCGCGCCAGGGATGCCTGCTGCTGCCCGAGGGGGAGGAGCCGCTGCAGCTGCTGCCCGTCGACCCGGAGCGGCTGGAGGCGCAGGTGGCGGCCCTCTGCCAACAGCTGCTGGAGCGGGGCCTGATGCTGCAGCAAGCAGGGGGAGCAGCAGCGGCCGCTGCGGGCGGGCGACCTCTGCCTGCTGGTGAGCCGCCACGACCAGGCCGAGGCCCTGCGCAGCGCCCTCGAGCAACGGCAACTGCCCAGCCGGCTGGTGAGCCGCGGCGACGTGTTTGAAAGCCTGGGGGCGGCGGCGCTGCAGCGGCTGCTCGACGCCCTGGCCAGCCCAGGGCTGCCCAACCGCCAACGGCTGCTGGCGGCCTCGGCCCTGCTGGGCTGGAGCGCCGCAGAGATCGCCGCCGCCCCACCGGAGCGCTGGGATGCCCTGGCCCTGCAGCTGGCGGATCTGGCCAGCCGCCTGCCGCGCCAGGGGCTCACGGCGGTGTTGGGGCAGCTGCTGGGCACCGCCGGGCTGGCCCGCCTGTCGCTGCGGGGCCGCGCCCTGGCCGACCTGCAGCAGGCGGCGGAACTGGTGCAGGAGCAGATGCACCGCCAGGGGCTGGGGGCGGCGGCCGCCGCCGACTGGCTGCGGCGCCTGCGGCTGGAGGAGCAGCGCGACCCCCCCGAGGAGCACCTCTGCCGCAGCGATGCCGCCGAGTCGGCCATCGCGGTGGTGACCGTGCACCGCAGCAAGGGGCTGGAGTACCCGGTGGTGATCTGCCCCCACCTCTGGAGGGCCCCCAAACCGGCCCGCAGCGGTGCCCAGCGGCTGGGGCGGCGCTGGACGCCCCCGGGCCAGGCCCAGCCGCGGCTCGACCTGCACCTCAACCCCCATTGGGGCCCGGGCCGGGCCGCGGCGGCGCAGCACCAGGGGGCCCAGCTGCAGGAGGCGGAGCGGCTGGCCTACGTGGCCTGCACCCGCGCCCAACACCTGCTGGTGCTGGGCTGGCCGGGGGAGCAACGGGCCGAACCCGGCAACCCCCTAACGCCCTGGCTGGCCCAAGCCGATCTGCCGCTGCACCCGATCGATGCCGCAGCCCTTCCGCCCCCCGGCCGCCCCTGGCGCCCCCCCAGCCCGCAGGAGCCCCTGCAGCTGGGGCCGCGGCCCAGCCGCAGCCTCGACAGCCGCTGGGGGCGGGCCAGCTATTCCGCCTGGGCCCACGCCCAGGCCCCCCTGGCGCCCCAGACCCGCGATGAAGGCCGCGACAGCGACGGCGAGGGCCTCTCCGGCGACGAGCTCCCCGCCGGCGACCTGTCTGCTGGCGAACGCTCCAGGGGTGAACCAACCCTGACCAAGGCGCCCAGCGCAGCGCCAAGCACCAACCCCGGGCCCGCCCTCGGCCCCCTGGCCCACTTCCCGCGCGGCGCCGGCCCGGGGGATGTGCTGCACCGGATCCTGGAGCGGCTCGATTACCCGGCCCTCGCCGCCGGCGACCTGTCTCCGCCGCCCTGCTGCCGCAGGAGCTCGACCGTGGCGGCCTGGAGGGCCGCTGGGCGGAGCCCCTGCTCGACGGGCTGCTGCAGCTGGTGCAGACCCCCCTGGGGGGGGCGCTGGGGAGCTGCCGTCTGGGGGATCTCAGCCCCGGCTGCTGGCTCAACGAGCTCAACTTCGACCTGCCCCTGGCGGTGCCCCCCAACCGCCTGGTGCGCAGCGGCGGCCTGGCGGCGGTGTTCAGCGACCACCCCGGCGGCCGCTTCGGCGCCGCCTATGGCCAGCAGCTGCGCCAGCTGGAGGTGGCCAGCCGCGGCTTCCTCACCGGCTCCATCGACCTGGTGTTCCGCCACGGCGAGCGCTGGTGGGTGGCCGACTGGAAGAGCAACTGGCTGGGGCGCCGCGATGGCCAGGGGCAGGTGATCGCCTGCGGCCCCAACGACTACCCCCAGGAGGCGATGGAGGTGCTGATGGCCAGCAACCACTACCCGCTGCAGGCGCACCTCTACCTGGTGGCCCTGCACCGCTACCTGCGTTGGCGCCTCCCCGGCTACACCCCGGAGCGGCACCTGGGCGGCTACGCCTACGTGTTCCTGCGGGGGGTGCCAGGGCCGCTGCCGGCGGACCCATCCCTGGAGGCCGGCGTGGCCGGCGTGCTGGTGGAGCAACCGCCGCTGCCGCGGCTGCTGGCCCTCGACCGGCTGCTGCAGGAGGGGCAACCATGAGCAGCCCGGGCACCCCCCTCGCCACCGCGCTGGGCGACAGCCTGCTGCGGCTGCTGCCCCCCACCGCCGCCGGCGCCCAGCCGCTGCTGCAGTTGGCCGTTGCGGCCCTCAGCGCCGCCCTGGAGCGGGGCGACCTGGGGCTCGACCTCGAGGCCGAAGCCCCGGAGCCCGTGCCGGCCGACGCCTGGCCCGGCGCGCTGCTGCAGGCCCTGGGGGCCAGCGGCTGGTTGGCGGATGCGGACGCCCTGGAGCAACGGCCCCAGGCGCCGATCGTGCGCGATGGCCGCTGGCTGCGCTGGCGGCGCTGGCACCTGCAGCTGCAGGACAGCCTCGACCAGCTGCTGGAGCGGGCCCGCAGCCAGCCCGAGACCGCGGTGCCGGCCCCGGCGCTGCAGGCGGCCCTGAAGCGGGCCCAGGCCGCCGGCCTCGACCAGCAGCAGGCGGAGGCGGTGGCGGCGGTGCTGCGCCACCGGCTGGTGCTGCTGCTGGGGGGGCCGGGCACCGGCAAAACCTCCACGGTGGTGCAACTGCTGGCGGCCTCGCTGCGCCAGTGGCCCCAGGGGCGGGTGCAGCTGGCGGCCCCCACCGGCAAGGCGGCCACACGCCTGGCCGAGGCGGTGGCAACGGCCGCCGCTTCCGGCCCGCTCGAGCCCGCCCTGCGGCAACGGCTGGCGGCCATCCCCTGCGGCACCCTGCACCGGCTGCTGGAGGCCCAGGGGGAGGGGCGCTTCCGCCGCGGCCCTCGCCTGCCGCTGGAGCTCGACCTGCTGGTGGTGGATGAAACCTCCATGGTGGACCTGCCGCTGATGGCCGCCCTGCTGGCGGCCCTGCCCGCCGGCGCCACCCTGGTGCTGGTGGGGGATGCGGGCCAATTGCCGCCCGTGGGGCCCGGGGCGGTGCTGGAGGAGCTGTGCCGGCCGCAACGCCTGCAGGCCCTGGGCACCGCCGCCGTGGAGCTGCGCACCGCCTACCGCAACGACGGCGCCATCGCCGCCATCGCCGGCCAACTGCGCCACCAGACCAGCCCCGCCAGTGCCGATCCGCTGCGGCTGCTGCGCCCCAGCCTGGAGGCCCTGCCGGCGGACTCCAACCTGCACTGGCTGCAGGCGCCGGCCCAGCGCTTGCCGGAGGCGGTGCTGCAGCCGCTGCGCCAACACCAGCAATGGCTGGCCCAGCTGGCGGCGGACCCCACCGCCGAGCCCGCCAGCCTGCTGGAGGCCCTCGAGCACCTGATCGCCCTCAGCCCCGTGCGCCAGGGGCCCTGGGGGGTGGAGGCGCTGCACCGGGCCCTGCTGGGGCCCTGGGCCAAGGCCCCCCTGGCCCGCTGGCCCCTGGGCACGCCGGTGCTCAACCGCCAGAACCGCCCCGAGCAGGGGCTCGCCAACGGCGACATCGGCCTGCTGATCCAGCGCGACGGCGAACGGCGGGTGCTGATGGCGGGCGGCCGCCTGCTGCACCCCGCGCGCCTCGGGGAGGCGGAACCGGCCCTGGCCCTCACGGTGCACAAGGCACAGGGCAGCCAATACCAACGGGTGCTGCTGCTGGTGCCCCCCAGCCGCCACAGCGATCCGCGCCTGCTTTACACCGGCCTCACCCGCGCCCGCCAGGCGGTGCTGCTGGTCACACCGGAGCAGGCTCCCTAGCCTCGGGCCATGGCCAACCGCGTGGAACGCCCCTGGGGCTGGTTTGAATCCCTGGGCAGCGGCGAGGGCTACCAGGTGAAACGGCTCTGCATCCACGCCGGGCAGCGCATCAGCCTGCAGCGCCACCGCCACCGGCTGGAGCACTGGGTGGTGGTGGCCGGCGATGGCGAACTGGAGTGCGCGGGCCAGCGGCTGGCGGCCGCCCCCGGCACCACCCTGGAGGTGCCCTGTGGCGCCGTGCACCGCGCCAGCGCCGGCGGCAGCGATCTGCTGATCGTGGAGGTGCAGCGCGGCAGCCTGCTCAGCGAAGACGACATCGAGCGCCTGGAAGACGACTACGCCCGGGCCGCCTCAGCTGGGTGATAGGGTCACACCTCACCCTTTGTGAAGGGCAAGGCAGTTCTTTCGACGTGAAGGAGCAGCGCCCGCGACCACCGGCCAACCCCTGTGCCGACCTGTCGCCCTCCGCTGCTTTCCACCGCACGTCTCCGCCACCAGCCACCGTCCACGGGCCTGTCGCCAGATAGCCCCGCCGACGGATCCATGGCGTGGCTTCCAGGGTGTCTGCCGGCCTGTCGACGAAGGACTTTCCAGGCCCAGCCCTTCCAACCTTGACCCATACCGCTTGCGAGAGCTTTGAAAGCTCTGTGGATTTGCGCGCCACGCTGGACACCCAGTCGGTGGATCTGAGCGCCCTTGATCTGGTGCCCGCCGCCACCGAACCCGACCCCGAGGCCAGCGCCGACGCGATCAGCACCACGGTGATCGACGTGCCGGCCACCCCGGCCCCAGCCACCAGCGGCTTCGCCGCCTTCGGCTTTGCGCCGGAGCTGCTCGAAGCCCTGGAGGCCATCGGCTACCAGGAACCCTCCCCGATTCAAAAGGCCGCCATCCCCGAGCTGCTGCTGGGGCGCGACCTGGTGGGCCAGGCGCAAACCGGCACCGGCAAAACCGCCGCCTTCGCCCTGCCGCTGTTGGCGGGCCTCGACCCCACCCAGCGCACCCCCCAGGTGCTGGTGCTCTGCCCCACCCGCGAGCTGGCCATCCAGGTGGCCGATTCCTTCAGCAGCTACGCGGCCAAGATGCCCCAGCTGCGGGTGCTGCCCATCTACGGCGGTTCCGACTTCCGCGACCAGATCGCCCGCCTCAAGCGCGGCGTGCACATCGTGGTGGGCACCCCCGGCCGCGTGATGGATCACATGCGCCAGGGCACCCTCAACCTCTCCGGGCTGCGCAGCCTGGTGCTCGATGAGGCCGATGAAATGCTGCGCATGGGCTTCATCGACGACGTCGAGTGGGTGCTGGGCCAGCTGCCCGAACAGCGCCAGGTGGTGCTGTTCTCCGCCACCATGCCCGCCGAAATCCGGCGCATCTCGCACCAATACCTCAAGGATCCGGCGGAAATCACGATCCGCACCAAGGGCTCCGACGCCAGCCGCATCCGCCAGCGCTGCATCACCGTCAACGGCCCCCAAAAACTGGAGGCCCTCTGCCGGGTGCTGGAGGCCGAATCGAAGCAGGGGGTGATCATCTTTGCCCGCACCAAGGCGATCACCGTCACCGTGGCCGAGGAGCTGGAGGCCCGCGGCTACGACGTGGCCGTGCTCAACGGTGATGTGGCCCAAAACCAACGGGAGCGCACGATCGAGCGCCTCAAGAACGGCACGGTGGATGTGCTGGTGGCCACCGATGTGGCGGCCCGCGGCCTGGATGTGGATCGCATCTCCCTGGTGATCAACTACGACATCCCCTTCGATGCCGAGGCCTACGTGCACCGCATCGGCCGCACCGGCCGGGCCGGCCGCAGCGGCGACGCGATCCTGTTCGTGACGCCCCGCGAGCGGCGCTTCGTGAACGGGCTGGAGCGGGCCGTGGGCCGCCCCATCGAGCCGATGGAGATCCCCACCAACGCCACCATCAACCAAAACCGGCTGGATCGGCTGCGCCAGCGCCTCACCGCCGGCCTCGAGCCCCAGCCGGAGGCGGGCAACGGGGCTGAACACCGCGCCGAGGAGCGCGCCCTGCTGGCGGAGATGCTGCAGCGGGTGGGCCAGGAATCGGGGGCCGGCTTTGAGCAGCTGGCCCTGGCGGCCCTGCAGCTGGCGGTGGGCGACCAGCCGCTGCTGATGCAGGGGGATGAAAGCTGGCTGCGCCAGGGGGGCCAGGGCCGCGATGGCCGCCGCAGCGACCGCCCGGCTCCGGAGGGTGCCGGTCAGGGCCGCCGCGGCCCGCGGGAGCAGGCCGGCCCCCCCGAGGCCAACATGGAGCGCTTCCGCATCGAGGTGGGCTGGCGCGACCGGGTCAAGCCGGGCAACATTGTGGGCGCCATCGCCAATGAGGCGGGCCTGAACGGCCGCAGCATCGGCCGCATCCAGATCTTCGACGCCCACAGCCTGGTGGACCTGCCCAAGGGCATGCCCGAGGAGGTGTTCAAGGGCCTGCAGCGGCTGCG